>JBQCHW010000024.1:0-9954 GCA_051954315.1 Solirubrobacterales bacterium | reverse complement strand
CGGCACGCAATCGCGTGGTTCCTTTGTCGTCTATATCCGGACAAAGGAACCACGAGATGGGCGACGGTCCTGCATGAGCGCGATCGAGGTGATCGAGCCGGCGACCGAGCAGATGATGGCGGAGGTGCCGCGGGCCGGGGCGGAGAAGGTCGACGCGGCGGTCGCGCGGGCGAAGGCGGCGTTCCCGGCGTGGCGGGCGGTGGCGCCGGCCGAGCGGGCGAAGCTGCTGCGCGACCTCGCCGACGCGCTCGAGGCGCGGCTGGAGGACCTGGCGCGGCTGGAGGCGCGGAACGCCGGCAAGCCGATCGGCGACGCCCGTGGCGAGATGGGGATGGTGGTCGAGACCTACCGCTACTACGCGGGCGCGCCGGAGCGGTTGCTCGGGCAGACGATCCCGGTCGCCGGCGGCGTCGACATGACCTTCCGCGAGCCGCTCGGCGTCGTCGGCCTGATCGTCCCCTGGAACTTCCCGCTGACGATCGCCTCCTGGAAGGTGGCCCCGGCGCTCGCGGCCGGCAACTGCATCGTCCTGAAGCCCGCCGAGCTGACGCCGTTGACCGCGCTCGAGCTGGAGAAGATCGCGCTCGAGGCGGGCATCCCGGAGGGCGTGTTGAACGTGGTCGCCGGCCCCGGCAGCGTCTGCGGCCGGCGCCTGGTCGAGCATCCCGACATCGCCAAGGTCGCCTTCACCGGCTCGACCGAGGTCGGCCGCGGGATCGCCGCCGGCGCCGCCCAGACGATCAAGCGGGTGACGCTTGAGCTCGGCGGCAAGTCGGCCAACATCGTCTTCGCCGACGCCGACCTCGAGGCGGCGGCCGCGGCGGCGCCGATGGCGGTGTTCGGCAACGCCGGCCAGGACTGCTGCGCCCGCTCGCGCATCCTGGTCGAGCGCAGCGCGGTCGACGACTTCCTCGCGGCGCTGCAGCCCGCGGTTGAGGGGATCGCGGTCGGCGACCCGCTCGACGACTCGACCCAGATGGGACCGCTGATCTCGTCCGGCCAGCGCGAGACCGTCGCCTCCTACGTCCCCGACGACGCTCCGGTGGCGATCCGCGGCAGCGCCCCCGACGGCCCCGGCTACTGGTTCCCGCCGACCGTGCTGGCGCCGGTCGCCAACGACGACCGCGCCGCCGCCGAGGAGATCTTCGGCCCGGTCGCCTGCGTGATCCCGTTCGCCGACGAGGAGGAGGCGGTGCGGCTCGCCAACGAGACGATCTACGGCCTCTCCGGCTCGGTCTGGACGGGCGACGGGGCGCGGGCGCTGCGGGTCGCGCGGGCAATCGACACCGGTGTGATCTCGATCAACTCCAACACCTCCGTGCGGGTCTCGACCCCGTTCGGCGGGTTCAAGCAGTCCGGGGTCGGGAGGGAGCTCGGCCCGGATGCGCTGGAGCACTACACCGACGTCAAGAACGTCTACTACGCGACCGAAGGGGGCTGAACGTGGCAGGACGGCTGGAGGGAAAGGTCTGCGTCATCACCGGGACCGCGAGCGGGATCGGCGCCGAGTCGGCGCGGCTGTTCGCCGCCGAGGGGGCGAAGGTCGTCGGCGTCGACCTCGACGCCGAGCAGGCGGTCGGGGCGCTGACGATCGCCGCCGACGTCTCCGACGAGGAGCAGGTGCGCGGCGCCCTCGCCGAGGCGCGTGAGCAGTTCGGCCGCATCGACGTGCTGATGAACAACGCCGGCATCAACCCGACCGACGACGGCTCGGTGCTGGAGACCAGCCTCGAGTCCTGGCAGCGGGTCCAGGACGTCAACCTGCGCAGCGTCTTCCTCTGCTGCAAGCACGGGATCCCGCACCTGGTCGAGGCGGGCGGCGGCTCGGTGATCAACGTCGCCTCCTTCGTCGCCGTGATGGGCGCCGCCGTGTCGCAGATCTCCTACACCGCCTCGAAGGGCGCCGTCCTCTCGCTCTCCCGCGAGCTCGGGGTCGAGTTCGCCGACCGCGGCGTCCGCGTCAACGCCCTCTGCCCGGGCCCGGTCAACACCCCCCTCCTCAAGGAGCTCTTCGCCAAAGACCCCGAGCGCGCCGCCAAGCGCCTCGTCCACATCCCGATGGGCCGCTTCGGCGAGCCCGAGGAGATCGCCAAAGCCGCCCTCTTCCTCGCCAGCGACGACTCCACCTTCGTCACCGCCAGCAGCTTCCTGGTAGACGGCGGCCTCTCCGCCGCCTACCTGACGCCTATCCAGGCGAGCTGACCTCAAGCCAGCGCCTGCACATCTCCCGCCCCAGCTCGTTGAAGGTGCCAATCTTCGCTTCGGTCTCCGGGCCGAGCACCGCTGGGTCGATGCCGATGCGGACGGCGTCGGGGTCGGCCTCGTAGTCGTCGACCCAGTGGAGGGCGTCGGCGCGGCTGACCTCGGGGTGGAACTGGATCGCCCAGGCGCGCTCGCCGAGGCGGCAGGCCTGCAGGCTGACCTCGCTGCGGGCGAGGGGGACGGCGCCGGGTGGCAGCGGGAACTCGTAGCTGTGCCACTGGTAGGCCTCGAAGCTGGGGGCGAGGGGTCCGAGGAGGGGGTCGTCCTCTCCCTCGGGCGTCACTTCGACCCGGTGCCAGCCGATCTCGGGACGGGAGGCGCGGCGTGGCTGCGCTCCGGCGGCGGCCGCGAGTAGCTGCCCGCCGAGGCAGAGGCCGAGCAGCGGCACCTCGCGCTCAAGCAGCTCGCGCAGCAGCGCCTCCTCCTCGGCGATCCACCCATGTCGCTCGCCTTCGTCGACGTTCATCGCCCCGCCGAGAACGAAGACCGCGTCGTAGCCGAAGGGGTCGGCCGGCGGCTGCGGCCGCTCCGCCAGCGTCCACTCGTCGAGCTCGCCCCCGGCATCCCGAATCGCCTCGGCGAAGACGCCGGGACCGGCATCGCGCTGGTGGACGATCGCGAGGACCCTCACTCCGGCCGAGCGTACATGGTTCTCGGTAGGCGAAAGTCGCCGCCGCGCCTGGAAAAAGACGGGCCGCCGCTTGGCGACCCGTCCTTACTGTTGCTCCGCCCTCTACGGTGCGGAGTCGCCTATGTGATGAGCAGGGTCGACGGCGTTGTAACGACGTAGTTGGCGGTCCAGGTGCCTTCGGATGCGCAGAAGAAGCTGCCGCTGATCTTCTTCATTTTAGTGGTGTTCACGGCCAATTTCGCCGGGGAGCCCCCGGTCAAGGTGCCGATGTTGGTGCCAGGGGAGGAGCCGCCGCCGTAGACGCAGCTGATGCCGAGGCTTGTGTCATTGATTGTCACTTCATTGTTGGCCGCCGAAACCGTGCCATTGTCGGCAATTGCCAGGGACCCGGTTTTGAGGGTAGCCATGTGCCTGGAGCAAGGTGTGCCCGCCGATCCGTTTGAGATCACGGTGGCGGGTCCTTCAGCGTGAGTGGCATTGTTAACGGTAACAGTACCCTTCACTGTTGTTTCGGTGCATGTGTCTTCGATTCCCGCTTTCATAATCGACGAGGTTCGAGGTTCCATCGTTGCGTGGATTTCGCCTGTGTACTCCACGCCGGCCGGCGATGTGAGGACCGGGGCGGCAGAGGCGCTGCTGGCGAATGCCATCAGCGACGCGGTAGTCATGACTAGTAGGCCGAGCATCTTTAGGTGCTTCATTTCGACTTCTCCTTACAGATAGATGAGCAGTAAGTATATGTTGAGTAGTCAGGGAAGACGCCAGTTCGCTGACGGCGCTGGGCGCCGTCTCAGACTGAGACCGGCATCCTCTCCTCGGCGGGCTCCGCCGCCGGCATCGGCTCGCTCGGCCCGTGCCCGAAGCGGACGTCGGGCAGCACCCGTCGCAGCCAACGGGGCATGTACCAGGCGGCGCTGCCGCTGAGGCGGAGAAGAACCGGGAGCAGGAGGAGGCGGACGAGGAAGGCGTCGAGGAGGACGGCGATGCCGAGGATCGCGCCCATTTCCTTCGGCGGCAGCGGGCCGGAGAGGGCGAAGGTGAAGAAGACCGCGACCATCACCGCGCCGGCGGCGACGACGACGCGGCCGGAGTGGGCGAGGCCACCGATCATCGCCTGCTTGGCGCTGCCGGTCTCCTCCCAGTGCTCGCGCGCCGAGGAGAGGAGGAAGACCGTGTAGTCCATCGCGATCGCGAAGACCATCGCGAAGAAGAAGACCGGCGCCCAGGCGTCGAGGAAGCCCTGCGGTTCGAAGCCGAGCAGGCCGGAGAGGTTGCCGTCCTGGAAGACCAGCTTGGCGACGCCGAAGGCGGCGGCGGTCGAGAGCAGGTTGGTGAGGACGCCGAGCGCGGCGACCAGCGGGGCTTGGAAGGCGACCAGCAGGAGCAGGAAGCCGAGGCCGAGGACGACGCCGATCACCAGCGGCGCCTTGGCGCTGAGGGTGGTCTCGAGGTCGTGGTTTTCGGCGCCGGGGCCGCCGACGAGCGCCGCCTCGCGCAGGTCGCCGCGGAGGCGGTCGACCGTCTGGCCGAAGGCGGCGGTCGAGGGGGCGGCGGTCGGGATCGCTTCGATCAGCGCGAGCCGGTCGGTGCCGGTGCGCGGCGGCAGGACCATCGCGACGCCGGGGTCGCGGGCCAGATCGCTCGCCACCGGCTGCGCAGGCGCAGCCGGCGCGGTCACCTGCAGCAGCCCGGGAGCGCCCGGGCCGAAGGCCGCGCTCACCTGTTCGTATCCCACCCGCGAGCTGTCGCCGGGCGGCACCACCTTGATCGAGGGCATGCCGGTCCGCAGGCCGAGGACCGGCGCCGCCAGCGCCAGCAGCGCGACCAGCGCCAGGCCACCGAAGAGGTACGGCCGGCGCCACAGCAGCTCCCCCCAGCGGGCGAAGCGGGGCGAGCGGTGGTCGCCGCTGTGCGCCCAGGGCAGCGAGAGCTTGTCGACTCGCGGCCCCAGCTTCGCCAGCACCGCCGGCAGCAGGGTCAGGGTCGCGGCGAGGACGAAGAGGACCGAGATCATGATCCCGAGCGCGACCGAGCGGAACGCCGGGCTGGGAACGAGCATCACCGCCGCCAGGCTGACCAGCACGGTGAGGCCGGAGAAGAGGACCGCCTTGCCGGCGGTGTCCATCGTGGCGCCGACCGCCTCGGCGGGCTCCAGCCGCTGGCCGAAGAGCGCGTTGCGGAAGCGCATGACGACGAAGAGCGCGTAGTCGATGCCGAGCGCGAGCGCGAACATCATCGCGAAGTTCATCGCCCAGATCGAGATCGGCAGCAGCAGGGTGCCGAGGTAGAGGACGCCGGCGGAGAGGACGAGGCCGGCGATCGTCAGCATCAGCGGCAGCCCGGCGGCGACCAGGGAGCCGAAGGCGAGGACGAGGATCGCCAGCGTCACCGGCCAGGAGAAGAGCTCGGACTTCATCATCGCCTCTTTGTTGGCTTCGTTGAAGTCGGACCACATCCCGGCGGGGCCGGTGAGGTGGGCTTCGACACCTGGCGCCGCTACGGCGCTGAGGTCGGACTTGAGACCGTCGGCGGCGGCGACCATCCCGTTCGGGTCCTTGGCCGCGGTGGCGCGGACGACCGCGGTGTGGCCGTCGCGGGAGATCGAGGTGCCGGCCTGCGGCGAGACCACCCGGCCGGCGGCGGAGTCGGCGGCGAGGGTGCGTTCGACCGAGGCGACGGTGCGGCGGAAGCGCGGGTCGGAGGCGGTCAGGTCCTGGGAGTGGACGGCGACCTGGAGCCCGTAGGCGCCGGCACCCGCGAAGGCGGCGTTGACCTGCTTGCGGACCGCGACCGACTCCGAGCCGGTCGCTTCCCAGCCGGCGCCGGAGAGCGCGGTCTCGGCGCGGGGGGCGAGGAAGCCGAGGGCGACGGCGACCACGGCCCAGATCGCGAAGGTGGTGCGGCGGTGGGTGGCGGCGGTGCGGCCGAGCCGCCCGATCGGGCCCAGCTTCGTCGCCGGTCGCTCCGGTCGATGCTTCAGAGTTGAGGGGGTCTGGACGGTCACCTGATGCTCCTCTCTACCTATCTACCACTGTACGCCTTAACAACTTAACAGTTGTACAAGGTACAATAACAGAGAAATGGAGAGCCCGCTCAACCCCGACGCCGCCGAGCTGATCGCCCGCCGCTACCGTGCCCTCGCCGACCCGACGCGCCTGCGGATCCTCGACCTCCTGCGCAACCGCGACGAGGCCGCGGTAGGGGAGATCACCGAGGAGCTCGGCACCTCCCAGCAGAACGTCTCCAAGCACCTCTCGGCCCTCCTCGCCGAGGGCTTCGTCGCCCGCCGCAAGCGCGGCACCAGCTCCCTCTACCGGATCTCCGACCCCGGCGTCCACGAACTCTGCGACGGCGTCTGCGCCGGCATCGAGACCCAGCTGAGCGAGCTGGAAGCGGTCCTCAAATAGCCCTAGCGATCGAGACCGAGGGGCTGACCAAGCGGTACGGGAGCCACCGCGGGATCGAGGACGTCAGCTTCGAGGTGCGGGCGGGGGAGGTGTTCGGGTTCCTCGGGCCGAACGGGGCGGGGAAGACGACGACGATCCGGACCCTGCTCGATCTGATCCACCCGACCTCGGGCTCGGCGCGGATCTTCGGGCTCGACAGCCAGCGGGACAGCGTCGCGATCAAGGCGCGGCTGGGGAACCTGCCGGGGGACTTCGGGTTCGGGCGGGAGACGCCGGGGCGGGAGGCGGTGCGGTTGCTCTCGCGGCTGCGCGGGGTGGACGGGACGGCGCGCGCCGAGGAGCTGGCGGAGCGGTTCCGCGCCGACCTCGACCGCCCGCTCGGCCAGCTCTCGCGCGGCAACCGGCAGAAGATCGGCCTCATCCTCGCCGCCTTCCACCGGCCCGAGCTGCTGGTCCTCGACGAGCCGACTGGCGGCCTCGACCCGCTGATGCAGGAGGAGTTCCTGGCCCTGGTCGCCGAGGAACGCGACCGCGGCTGCGCCGTCTTTCTCTCCTCGCACGAGCTCGACGAGGTGCAGCGGGTCTGCGACCGGGTCGGGATCGTCCGTGGCGGCCGCCTGATCGCGGTCGAGCGGATCGCCGACCTGCTCGGCAAGGCGCGGCGGCGATTCACCGTCGAGCTGGGCGACCCTGCCGGGCTCGAGCGGCTACGCGACTTCCCCGGCGTCGCCGACCTCGAGCTCGCCGACGGCCGCGCGACCTTCAGCGCCGCCGGCGACCTCGACGCGGTGATGCGGGAGCTGGCCGGCCACCACGTCCTCGACATCGAAGCGACCCATCCCTCGCTGGAGGAGGTCTTCCTCGGCTACTACGACGAGGAGGAGGGGACGTGACCGCGCAGCTCGGGGCGCTCATGGCGACTCACCTCTCCGACCGCCGCCGCTCGGTCCTCGCCTGGGGGCTGCCGCTGGGGCTGATGTCGGCCTTCATCGTCGCGATCTTCCCCTCGGTCGAAGACTCGATCTCGAAGGCGGTGCGGGGCTACCCGGAAGGGCTGAAGGAAGCGTTCGGGATCGGTCAGCTGACCAACGTCGAGCAGTACCTGCAGGCCGAGATGCTGAGCCTGATCGTGCCGCTGGCGATGGGCTACCTGGCGGTGCGGGCGATCGCCTCCGGCCTCACCGGCGCCGCCGAATCGGGGCGTCTCGACGTCCTCCTCTCGTCGCCGGTCTCGCGCAGCCGCGTCGTCGCCGCCGGGTTCCTGGCGACGGCGGTCGAGCTCGCCGTCGTCCTCCTCGTCACCGCCCTGCTCACCGGCCTCGGCAGCCTCCTCGCGGGCGCCGGCCTCGACGGCGGGGGCGCCGCTGCGGGCTTCGCCAACGTCTGGCCGCTGGCGCTGCTGTTCGCCGGCTTCGGCGCGATCGCCGCCGGCTTCTCGCTGCGGACGCCGGTCGTCACCGGCGCGGCCGCCGGCCTGCTGGTGGCGATGTACGTGATCGACCTAATCGGCCGCCTCGACACCGGCCTCTCCGACCTCCGCTACCTCTCCGTCTTCAAGTACTACGGCAACGCGATCGAAGACGGGATCGAACCCCTCGCCTTCCTCGGCGTCACCGCGGCGGCGTGTGCGCTGGCCGCGGTCGGCGCCTGGTTGTTCGAGCGGCGCGACCTGGCGGCTTAGAGCCGGGAAGCGAAGCGAGCTGGGTAGGGAGGACGCGGCTAGGCGTGCCGGGCAAGTTGCGAGGCAGCCTGCTGGATCGCCTCGAGATTGCCCGCCTCGGAAATCGAGGCGATTGACTCCGGCTGGTCGGCGGGCGTCGCGTCCTGCCCGACGATCAGGTGCAGCGGCTTGCCGGCTTTGGCGCAGCGTTCGGCGATCGCGGCGACGATCTTGCCTTCGAGGCTCTGGGAGTCGAAGCGCCCCTCGCCGGAGACGACCGCGTCGGCGCGGGCGAGCCGGGCGTCGAAGTCGAGGGCGTCGAGGACGAACCCGGCCCCCGGCCGCAGCTCGGCCCCATAGGCCCAGAGCCCGCCAGAGAGACCGCCAGCGCACCCGGTCATCGACACCCCGCGTGGATCCCGCGGCAGCTCGGCCGCGAACGCGTCCAGCCGCGCCGTCAGCCGCTCGACCGCGGCGGGATCGGCACCCTTCTGCGGCGCGAAGATCCGGGCCGCGTCCTCGAACGCGGTCTGCACATCGCAGAGCACCTCGACCCGAACCGACTCGATTTCGCGCAGCGCTTCGATCGCGCCGCGGCCGCCGTCGGTGGTGGCGCTGCCGCCTACGGCGACCAGTACGCGGGTGGCGCCGGCCGCGATCGCGGCGGCGATCAGCTCGCCGGTGCCGTAGGTGTCAGCCCGCTCGGCGTCGCGCTCCTCTGGCGCGACCAGGGAGAGACCCGACGCCTGCGCCATCTCGACGACCGCGGTCTCGCCGCCGCCGAGCAGCGCGAACTCCGCCTCGACCGGCCGCCGCAGCGGGTCGTGGACCCGGGCGCTCCGCCGCTCCCCACCGAGCGCGCCCACCAGCACGGCCATCGTCCCTTCGCCCCCGTCGGCAACCGGACAGCGATCGGCCACGCCACCTCCGGCCTCGACCCCCGCCGCCATCGCCTCCGCAACCTCGGCCGCCCCGAAGGTTCCCTTGAACGAATCCGGCGCCACCAAGAACCGCCCCATCCCTGAACTGCATCAAATTTCCGGCCTGGCAGGCATGAAATTTGATGCAGTTCGGAGGAGGGACCGGGCCGTCGCCCGATAATGCGGCGGCATGGGTGAGATTCAGATCTTCATTGCGGCGCTGCTGGTCTCGGTGGCGCTGCTGAATGCGGTTGCCAACTGGTGGCAGGTGCCCTATCCGATCGTCCTCGTGCTCGGGGGGCTGGCGCTGGGCCTGGTGCCGGGGATCCCGGAGATCGAACTCGACCCGGACCTGGTGCTGCTGATCTTCCTGCCGCCGCTGCTCTACTCGGGCGCCTTCTTCGCCGACCTCAACTCGCTGCGCGAATACACGCGGGTGATCTCGCTCCTCTCGATCGGCCTAGTGCTGGCGACGGCGATCGTCGTCGGGACCGTCGCCCACTACGCCTTCGACCTCCCCTGGGCGGTCTCGATCGCCCTCGGTGCGATCGTCGGCCCGACCGACCCGGTCGCCGCGACGACGATCCTCCGCCGCCTCGGCATCCCCCGGCGGATCGTCAACGTGCTCGAGGGCGAGAGCCTCGTCAACGACGCTAGCGCCCTGGTCGTCTACAAGGTCGCGGTCGCGGCGGCGATCGGCGGCGGCTTCTCGGCCGCCGAGGCGGGCGGGCGCTTCCTCCTCGCCGCCGGCGGCGGCCTTGCGATCGGCCTCCTCGCCGGCTACCTGATCGCGGCGATCCGCCGCCGCACCGAGGACCCGACGACCGAGATCACGATCTCCCTCTTCAGCGGCTACGCCGCCTTCCTCCCGGCCGACGAGATCGGCGCCTCCGGCGTCCTCGCCGTCGTCACCTGCGGCATCTACCTCGGCTGGCGCTCGCCGGAACTGATCTCGCCGACCGTCCGCCTGCAGTCCTTCCCGGTCTGGGAAATCCTCGTCTTCCTCCTCAACGCGACCCTCTTCATCCTCATCGGCCTGCAGCTGCCGGTGATCGTCGACGGCCTCAAGGAAAG
>JBQCHW010000023.1:0-9008 GCA_051954315.1 Solirubrobacterales bacterium | reverse complement strand
GCGTCCTCGAGGGCGTCCATCAGCCGGTCGGCCGAGATGCCCTTCTCCTGCTCGAGCGCTTTGACTGCGTCGACGATCTCTTTGCTCACTGAAGCGACTCCTTGGTTTCGGAACTGGTGGCTTTGCGGCGGTCTCTGTACTTGGGACCCGGCGAGGACACCTCGAGCGAATAATCGACCAGCAGGTGTTTGAGGTGCTTGCTGACCCGTTCGCAGAGCGCGAGATCGACGCCGTCGGGGTGGTCGACGAAGAGGCGCAGGGCGTCGGTCCTCGGTTTCTCGAGGGCGATCAGGTCGATCTGCGGATCGAGGTCGGAGAGCTGCTGCTGGATGTCTTGCTCGGTGGGGTCGGCCATGCCTGGGTGGGGTGCTGCGTTGGGGTGAATTTGGGGGTCCGGGCGTAAAAAAAGTGGGCCAGGCCCACTCCTCGACAACGCATAGGGACAGAAAAGCTTGAGGCCAGTATAGCCCGCTCAGTGCGTGGACCCACGGGATTTCTCGCGCAGGCGGTCGACCTCCTCCAAGATCGCCTCGGCGATCTCGTCCTTCGAGGCGATCGAAACCTCCCTCTCCCCCTCGCGGCCGATCAGGGTGACCGCGTTGCGCTCGCTCTCGAAGCCGATCTCGGGATTGGAGACGTCGTTGAAGACGATCAGGTCGGCGCCCTTGCGCTCGAGCTTGCCGCGGGCGCGCTCGATCGCTTCCTCGCGGTCGGCGCTCGCTTCGGCGGCGAAGCCGACGATCGTCTGCTCCTCGCTGCGCTGGGCGCTGAGCGAGGCGAGGATGTCTTCGGTCGGCTCGAGGTGGAGGTCGAGGCCGTCCTGCCGCTTGAGCTTGCCGGCGGCGGGATCGGCGGCGCGGAAGTCGGCGGGGGCCGCGGCCATCAGCAGGAGGTGGGCCTGCGGGAACTCGGTCGCGGCGGCGTCGGCGAGCTGAGCGGCGGTCTCGACGTCGATACGGCGGACCGCCGGCGGGGTCGGCAGCGAGACGTTGGCCGCGATTACGGTCACCTCCGCCCCTCGCTTCGCCGCCGCGGCTGCCAGCGCGACGCCCATCCGGCCGCTGGAGCGGTTGCCGATGAAGCGGACGGTGTCGATCGGCTCGCGGGTGCCGCCGGCGGTGACGAGGACCCGGAGCCCGTCCCAGGGCCGATCGCCGCCCGGCAGCGATGCCTCCACCCGCGCCAGCAGCAGCTCGGGATCGGGCAGGCGGCCGCGGCCGTACTCGCCGCGGGAGGCGAGCTTGCCCTCCTCGGGCTCGATCACCTCCACCCCGCGCTCACGCAGCGTCGCCAGGTTCGCCTGGGTCGCCGCGTCGGCGTACATGCGGTCGTTCATCGCCGGCGCGAGCAAGCGCGGCGCCGTGCAGGCGAGGAAGGAGGTGGTCAGCATCGAGTCGGCGTTGCCGGCCGCGAGCTTGGCGATCGTGTTCGCCGAAGCGGGGGCAACCAGGTAGGCGTCGCAGCGCCCGGCCAGCTCGAGGTGGCCGATCGGGTCGTGGGAGACCGCGTCGTCGCCGGGGAAGGCGCCGCGCATCGGGTCGCGCTCGAACTCGTTGATCAGGACCGGGGCGCCGACGATCCCCTCGAAGGAGGCGGCGCCGACGAAGCGGGTCGCCGTCTCGGTCATCAGCACCCGCACGCCGTGCCCGGCCAGGGTCGCCAGCCGGGCCAGCTCCAGGGCCTTGTAAGCGGCGATGCCGCCGCTGACGCCGAGAAGGATTCGGGCCATGCCTCGGTTTTAAAGCACGCCCGCCTGGCGGGCAGCCCCGAGCCTAGGCGCGGTACTCGTATTTCAGTTTGCCCTCGGCAAGCTCTTCGAGCGACATCGAGAGGTAGTTCCTCTCGGCATTCGTCTCGACCATCGGCGGCGGGTACTCCCCGAAGCCGCCCTCACCAAGGTTGTGGAAGTAGCTGTTGATCTGCCGAGCCCGCTTCGCCGCAACGACGACGGCGGCGTAATGAGAATCGGCATGGTCCAGCAGCTTGTCTACGCGTGGTTTGATCATCGGCGGCCGAGTCTAGAGGATCAGCCCGCCGGTGCCAGCCCGAGCTCGGAGCGGACTACTTCGACCAGCTCGTTGGCGGCGCGGTTGATGTCGTCGTTGACGATCTGGTGGTCGAAGTCGTCTTGGGCGGCTAGCTCTTGCTCTGCGACTTTGAGGCGGTCGTCGATCGCCTCGGTGGAGTCGGTGCCGCGGCCGATCAGGCGTTCGCGGAGGACGGCGGGGTCGGGCGGGGCGATGAAGATCTGGACCGAGTCGGGTTTCGCCGCCCGCACCTGCTGGGCTCCCTGGACCTCGATCTCGAGGACGACCGAGCGGCCGTGCTCGAGACAGCGCTCGACCGCGGAGCGCAGGGTCCCGTAGCGGTTGCCGCTGTAGGTGGCGAACTCGAGGAAGTCCTGTTCCTCGATCCGCTGCTCGAACTGCTCCGGGGTGAGGAAGTGGTACTCGCGCCCGTCGACCTCACCCTCCCGCGGCGCCCGCGTCGTCGCCGAGACCGAGAGCTCGAGGTCGGGGACGCGCGAGAGCAGCTCGCGGATCAGCGTTCCCTTGCCCACTCCCGAGGGCCCGGTGATGACGAAGACTTTGGCCATGCGCGGCCGGGATACTGACCGCTGCGGCGGTCGGTAATTAGCGGCGCAGTTGGCTGATGAGCTCGGCGCGCTGGCGCTCGGAGAGGCCGCCGATCGTCTTCGACGGAGAGATCCGGCACTGGTTGAGGATCCGGTTCGTCTTCACGCGGCCGTACTTGGGAACGGCGAGGAGCATGTCGAAGACCTTTGCGGTCTGCACGTACTCGGGCGGGTCCAGCAGGATCGTCTGGATGCTGGCCCGGTTCGCCTTCAAATCCTTCTTCAGCTTGGCGCGAGCGGTGCGAATGTCGTTGGCTCGCTTGAGGGCCTCCATCCGCTGGTCAAGGGACCGTTCGGGCGCTGCGAGGGAGGATTTGACCGGAGGGGCAGTCATGTGGGCGGCGAGTATAGCCGCGAGTTTGGGGGCTGCAAGCCGGAAACCTCGAAAAGCCCCAAAATTCGTGTGAACCTCTAGTGGAGGTCGAGTGTCTAGATGCGCAAAGACGCCTGATACACGCCGGTTTCCAGCTCATTTGCAATCCGCGAGCCGGCGTTCGGGTCGCGAAAACTCTCGGTTCCGACGGCTACGAGGGCGGCTCCGGCGGCGAGGAACTCAGCCGCGTCGGCGCCGGAGGAGATTCCGCCCATACCGATGGCGGGAATCTCGGTCACGGCGGCGACCGCCCGCAGCTGCTGCAGCGCAATCGGCCGCACCGCCGGCCCCGAGAGGCCGCCGTGACCGGCCGCGAGCGCCGGCTCCCTGGTCGCCGGATCGATCGCGCTCGCCTTCAGGGTGTTGATCAGCGAGACCGCGTCCGCCCCTCCGGATTCGGCGGCGACGGCGACCGCCTCCGGCGCGGCGACGTTGGGAGTCAGCTTGACGATCAGCGGCTTCTCGGTCAGCGGCCGCAACGCCTCGAGCAGCGCCTCGGTTTCGGTCGGGTTCTCACCGACGATCAGGCCCGAGTGCACGTTCGGGCAGGACACATTCAGCTCGATCGCGGCGACCTCGTCTCTGGCCGCGACACCCGCGACCATGCGCGAGAAGTTCTCGCGGTTGGTCGCCATCACCGAGACGATCAGCGGCACCGGCAGCTCCGCCAGCCGCGGCAGGTCCTCCTCCAGGAACCCTGCCAAGCCCTTGTTCGGCAGCCCGATCGAGTTGAGCATCCCCGCGGGCGTCTCCCAGATCCGCCGCGGCTCGTTGCCGGCCCGCGGCTCCGGGGTGATCGTCTTCGAGACGAAGGCGGAGAACGGGAAGCTCTCGAGCAGCTCCTCGCCGAAGACGCGGCGGGCGGCGATCGCGTCGTAGGTCCCGGAGGCGTTGATCACCGGGTGCTCGAGCTGGATCCCGCAGAAGTCAGGCATGCGCCACCTCGGCAACCGCATCGCCGCGGACGACCGGCCCGTCGACACAGAGCCGCATGTAGCCACCGTCGGGCTTCGGGACCGCGCAGCCGAAGCAGGCGCCGAAGCCGCAGGCCATCGGCGACTCCATCGCCAGCTCGCAGGCGACGTCGTGCTCGGAGCAGAGGGCGCGGACCGCCTCGAGCATCGCCGGCGGGCCGCAGGAGTAGACGACGGCAGAGCCTGCGTCGTCGCCGGCGAGCATCGTCATCAGCAGGTCGGTGACGTAGCCCTGGTGGCCGGCGTGGCCGTCCTCGGTGGCGAGGCGGACGTCGGGGCAGAGGGCGCCTCCCGCGCAGAAGAGCTCCTCGAGTCCGCCGGAGTGCGCTTCGTTCCTGAAGCCGAGCAGGACCCGCAGGGGGATGCCGCGGTCGACCAGGTGGCGGCGCCAGATCGCCATCGGCGCGATGCCGATGCCGCCGCCGACCAGGATCGCCCCGGCCGCGTCGGGGTTGACCTGCTTCGGGGTCGAGAAGGAGTTGCCGAGCGGACCCATGACCCAGACTCCCTCCCCCGCCTCCAGCTCGCAGAGCCGGTCGGTGCCGGAGCCGACGCCCTCGACGAGGAAGTCGAGCCGCACGCCGCCGTCTTTGGCCGGGGCGGCCTCGGCGACCGAGATCGCCCGCGGCAGGAAGGGGCGGCCTCCCCCCTCTCCCCAGCCCGCCGCGCTGGCAAGCATGTAGAACTGGCCGGGCGCGGGCGCCGGGCCCTCGCGATCGAGCAGGGAGAAGATCCGGTAGCCGCCGGTCGCCTTGTTCCCGGCGACCTCGCAGAGGCGGCGGCCGAACGGCGCGGTCATCGCGGCTGCGGCTCTCCGGCGGCGGTCCCGTGGATCTCCTGCAGCGAGCGGACCTCGGCCCCGCCCTCCTTGGCGGCGGCGATCGCGCGCGCCGCGGCGGTGGCGCCGGTCATCGTCGTCACGCAGGGGATCCCCTGGCGGACGGCGGCGGTGCGGATCTCGTAGCCGTCGGTGCGGGCGCCGGAGCCGGTCGGGGTGTTGATCACCAGGTCGCACTGGTGCTTGCGGATCAGGTCGAGGACGTGCGGCGAGCCTTCCTGCAGCTTGTTGATCGGGGTCACCGGCACCCCCATCCGCTCGATCGCCTGGGCGGTCCCGTGGGTGGCGATCACCTCGAAGCCGAGATCGTGGAAGCGGGTGGCGAGCTGGGTGGCGGCGGCCTTGTCGGTGTCGGTGACGGTGATGAAGACCGAGCCCGTCTCCGGCAGCCGCACCCCGGCGGCGGCCTGGGCCTTGCCGAAGGCGGTCGGGAAGTCGCCGGCGATCCCCATCACCTCGCCGGTGCTCTTCATCTCCGGGCCGAGGACCGAGTCGGCGCCGGCGAAGCGGGCAAACGGCAGCACCGCCTCCTTGACGCTGACGTGCTCGGGCATGCCGTCCGGCAGATCCTGATCCGCAAGCTTCTCGCCCAACATCAGCTTGCAGGCGAGCTTTGCCAGCGGCACGCCGATCGCCTTGGAGACGAAGGGGACGGTGCGGGAGGCCCGCGGGTTGGCCTCGATCACGTAGAGCTCCCCGCCGGCGACCGCGTACTGGATGTTGATCAGGCCGATGACGCCGAGCTCGAGCGCGATCCGCTCGCTGGTTGCCCGGATGTTCTCCAGCATCTCCTCGCCGAGCGAGAGCGGTGGGATCACGCAGGCGGAGTCGCCGGAGTGGACGCCGGCCTCCTCGACGTGCTGCATGATCCCGGCGACGTAGACCTCTTCCCCGTCGCCGAGCTCGTCGACGTCGACCTCGATCGCGTTCTCGAGAAAGCGGTCGAGCAGCAGCGGATGCTCCTGGTCGGCTTTGACGTTGGCCTCCAGGTACTTGTTCAGATCCTCGGTCGAGTAACAGATCTCCATCGCCCGGCCGCCGAGCACGTAGGAGGGCCGGACCAGTAGCGGGAAGCCGACCCGTTCGGCGACCGCGGTGGCTTCCTCGGCGGAGTAGGCGGTGCCGTAGGGCGGCGCCTCGACGCCGAGGCGCTCGAGCAGCTCGCCGAAGCGTCCCCGATCCTCGGCCAGGTCGATCGCGTCGACCGGCGTCCCCAGCAGGCGCACGCCCGCTTCTTCGAGCGTGCGGGCCAGCTTCAGCGGCGTCTGGCCGCCGAACTGGACGATCACGCCCTCCGGTTTCTCCTCGGCGCAGACCGCGAGCACGTCCTCTGCCGTCAGCGGCTCGAAGTAGAGGCGGTTGGAGGTGTCGTAGTCGGTGGAGACGGTCTCCGGGTTGCAGTTGACCATCACCGCGTCGCGGCCGAGCTCGCGCGCGGTCATCGCTGCGTGGACGCAGCAGTAGTCGAACTCGATCCCCTGGCCGATCCGGTTCGGGCCGGCGCCGAGGATGACGACCGAGTCGTTGTCGCCGCGGCGGATCTCCGAGGCGGGCGGCGAGCCGTCGTGGCGGGTGCGCTCGTGGCCGGAATAGTAGTAGGGCGTCGCCGCCTCGAACTCGGCGGCGCAGGTGTCGACCGCCTTGTAAGTGCGGGCGAGGCCGTCGGTGCCGTCGCCTTCTTTGGCCAGCGCCTCGAGCTCGCGCAGGAACCAGCGGTCGACCAGGCAGCGCTCGTGCACGGCCTCGACCGAGAGGCCGCGCTCGAAGGCGGCGAGGACCTGGTCGAAGCGCTCGGCGCAGGGCTTCTCCAGCGCCACCAGCAGATCCTCATCTGACTCCGGGATCTCGGCCGGCGAGTCGAGCTCGCGCGAGCGCATCGCCTTGGCGAAGGACTCGCGGAAGGTGCGGCCGATCGCCATCGCCTCGCCGACGCTCTGCATGTAGGTCGAGAGCCGGCCCTCGGAGCCGGGAAACTTCTCGAAGGCGAAGCGGGGGATCTTGGTGACGACGTAGTCGATCGTCGGCTCGAAGGAGGCGGGCGTGGCGCGGGTGATGTCGTTGGGGATCTCCTCCAGCGCGTAGCCGACCGCCAGCTTCGCCGCCATCTTCGCGATCGGGAACCCCGTCGCCTTGGAGGCGAGCGCGGAGGAGCGGGAGACGCGCGGGTTCATCTCGATGACGACGATCTCGCCGCTCTCGGGGTCGACCGCGAACTGGACGTTGGAGCCGCCGGTCTCGACCCCGATCGCCCGGATCACCTTGATCGCCTGGTCGCGGAGGTCCTGGTAGAGCGGGTCGGTCAGCGTCTGCGCCGGGGCGACGGTGACCGAGTCGCCGGTGTGGACGCCCATCGGGTCGACGTTCTCGATCGAGCAGATGATCACCACGTTGTCGTTGCGATCGCGCATCACCTCGAGCTCGAACTCTCCCCAGCCGATCACCGACTCCTCGACCAGGACCTGGTTGATCGGGCTGGCGGCGAGGCCCTCGGAGACGACCTGGCGCAGCTCGGTCTCCGTGTTCCCGATCCCTCCCCCCTGGCCTCCCATCGTGAAGGCGGGGCGGACGATCGCCGGCAGGGTGATTTCGCCGGCGGCGAGCTTCGCCTCCATCTCCCCCACGCTCTCGACGATGACCGACCAGGGAACCCGGATGCCGGCGTCCTGCATCGTCGTGCGGAACTTCTCCCGGTCCTCGGCACGGCTGATCGACTCGGCGTTGGCGCCGATCAGCTCGACCCCGAGCCGCTCCAGGGTTCCGTCCTCATCCAGCGCCATCGCGATGTTGAGCGCGGTCTGGCCGCCGAGCGTCGGCAGCAGCGCGTCGGGCCGCTCCTTTTCGAGGATCTTCGTCACCGGGCCGGGCAGCAGCGGCTCGATGTAGGTGCGGGTGGCGAACTCCGGGTCGGTCATGATCGTCGCCGGGTTGGAGTTGACGAGGACGACCTCGTAGCCCTCCTCCAGGAGGACCTTGCAGGCCTGCACGCCGGAGTAGTCGAACTCGGCCGCCTGCCCGATCACGATCGGCCCCGAGCCGATCAGGAGGATCTTCTGGATGTCCTCGCGTTTAGGCACTCTCTACCTCCCGCGCCCCTGCCAGGCGCTTCTCCAGGTTTTCCCGAACGGCCGGCCACTCGTCGTCGACGACCGAGAAGTAGGCCGAGTCGCGCTCGCCGGTGATCGGCATCTGCATGTGCTTGCGATGGATGCCCTCGAACTTCGCCGGCAGCGCTTCCATCGCTCCGCGCGAGCGCTCGTTGCGGGCGTCGGTCTTCAGCTCGACGCGGATGCAGCCGAGGTCTTCGAAGGCGAAGCCGAGCATCAGCAGCTTCGCCTCGACGTTGGCGCCGGTGGCCCAGGCGGAGGGGGTCAGCCAGGTGTTGCCGATCTCGACCCCGTCGTGGATCGGCCGCGGCGCCAGGTAGGAGGAGCTGCCGAGCGGATCCCCACTTGCGCTGAGCGTGGCGTACCCGTGCTCGTCGCCCATCTTGCGGGCGAGCAGGCGGCCGTCGAACCACTGGTCGAAGCCGTCCTCGGTCTCGGTCACCCGCTGGTCCATCCACTGCCAGACCTCGGGATGGATCGCGACCGAGCGCAGCGGCTCGCGGTGCTCCTCGACCAGCGGCTCGAGGCGCACGCGATTGCCCTCGAGCTTGCGGTCCGGCGGCGGCCAGATCACGCGGCCAGCTCCAGGAAGCGATCGAAGAGGTGGCGGGCGTCATGGGGGCCGGGGCCGGCCTCCGGGTGGTACTGGACAGTGGCGCCGGCGACGTCGCGGAGGACGAGGCCCTCGACCGTGCGGTCGTAGAGGTTCAGCTGCGAGAGCTCGGCGACGCCGAAGTCGGTGTCCCAGCGGACCGGCTCGTCGCCCTCGATCTTCGGCTCGCCGCCGGGGCCGACGACGGCGAAGCCGTGGTTCTGGGAGGTGATGTCGATCCGTCCCGTCTCCAGGTCCTTGACCGGGTGGTTGGAGCCGCGGTGGCCGAAGGGCAGCTTGTAGGTCTGCAGGCCGACCGCGCGGCAGAGGAGCTGGTGGCCGAGACAGATGCCGAAGACCGGCTTCTGCCCGAGAACGCCGCGGACTGTCTCGACGACGTATTCGAGGCCGGCGGGGTCGCCGGGGCCTTTGGCGAGGAAGACTACGTCGGGATCCTCGACGAGGACTTCCTCGGGGCTGCTGTTTCAGGGA
>JBQCHW010000022.1:0-10035 GCA_051954315.1 Solirubrobacterales bacterium | reverse complement strand
GCAGGAAGCGATCATCGAAATGGTCCGCCAGTTCGCCGACGAGCAGATCATCCCCAACGCCGAGCACTACGACCACGAGGACTCCTTCCCGGAGCCGATCGTCGAGCAGATGAAGGAGCTCGGCCTCTTCGGGGTGACGATTCCCGAGGAGTACGGCGGCATGGGGCTCGACCTGACGACCTACGCGATGATCGTCGAAGAGCTCAGCCGCGGCTGGATCTCGATCTCCGGCGTCGTCAACACCCACTTCATCGGCTCCTACCTGCTGATGAAGTTCGGCACCGACGAGCAGAAGGAGTACTTCCTGCCGAAGATGGCGACCGGTGAGATCCGCGCCGCCTTCAGCCTCTCCGAGCCCGAGGTCGGTTCCGACGTCCAGGGCATCAAGGCCACCGCCAAGAAGGGCGACGACGGCAACTGGGAGCTGAACGGGCAGAAGATGTGGGTCACCAACGGCCTCGGCTCTAGCGTCGTCTTCGTGCTGATGAAGACCGACACGCAGGCCGACCCGCCGTACAAGGGGATGACCTGCTTCATCACCGAGAAGGAGGCCTGGAAGGAAACCGGAGAGGGCGACTTCAAAGGCCTCAACGTGCCGCCGAAGATCAAGAAGATGGGCTACAAGGGCGTCGAGTCCACCGAGCTCGTCTACGACGGCTACAAGTGCTCGCCCGACCGCATCCTCGGCGGCGAGGACGCCGGCGTCGGCCAGGGCTTCGTGCAGATGATGGACGCGCTCGAGGTCGGCCGCGTCAACGTCGCCGCCCGCGGGGTCGGCATCGGCCAGCGCGCCCTCGAGCTCGGCCTCCGCTACAGCCAGGAACGGAAAACCTTCGGCAAGCCGATCGCCGCCCACCAGGCGATTCAGTTCAAGCTCGCCGACATGGCGACGAAGCTCGAGGCCGCCCGCCTCGTCACCCGCAAAGCGGCGCGGATGAAGGACGCCGGCGAGCGCTCCGACCTCGAGGCCGGCATGGCCAAGCTCCTGGCCTCGGAGACCGGCAAGTACTGCGTCGAAGAAAGCTTCCGCATCCACGGCGGCTACGGCTACTCGAAGGAGTACGAGATCGAGCGCCTCTACCGCGACGCGCCGCTGCTGCTGATCGGCGAGGGAACCTCCGAGATTCAGCGCATGGTGATCGGCAAGAAGCTGCTGCAGCGCCACAAGATCTAAAGACAAACCGAGCTGCGGCTCGGTACTTCTTAAGTATTGTGTCGCCCCGATGTGGGCGAGAAGCGCACCCGGGAGGGGCGGTGGCCCATGCTGACGAATCTCCTCCCGGGGCTGCGCGAGATCCGGGCGCCGCTCATCAGCGGGTATCTGTGGCTCGCCTTCTTCTTCCTGGCCTTTCACGGCGATCTGCCCGATCGCCAGGACGCTCACCCGGCCCTTAAGCCCCTATTCGACCTGGGGCACGATCTCTCCGCCCTGGGGATTGCGACGGTCTCGGGAGTAGCGGCCTACCTGGTCGGGTCAGCCGTGCAAGAGCTGTTGAAGCTTCTGGCGAGCGTTTCACCCGGCCAGCCTCTCTATGCGGAGCCCGGCACCCATCTGTCTAACACCGGTCGCTTGGATGTTGCCCAGGCGGTCCGGATTCGGGTGCAGGGAATTCAGCGGAAGCTCTTTCAGGTGGCCCTTTCGCCGGGGGAACGGGGGGTGGATGTGGAGCCCACGTCGGCGACGGTCAAGAAGGAGCTGCCCCTGATCAGAACTCTCCTGCTCGGCGATCATCCCGACCTGGTCGGTGAGCTGGATCGCCTGCAAGCTGAAGCCGACCTGCGCATCACGGTAGCCGTCCCCATCATCGCTTTTGCCGCCTTCTTCGCTATCGAGATCTCGGTGGCGTGGCTTCTGGCCCTCCTGCCGGCCGGCCTTCTGTTTGCCCAGGGGTACCAGCGCCAGGTCGAAGTAGGGGACCTGTTGGCGAAAGCGCTGCGAATAGGCAAGGTCGACGCACCCTGTCTGGAATCTCTCGCCGCTTCGGCGACCGCGGCCATCGAGCGCACCGAACTCGAAGAGGAGCTCGCGAAGACTGCGAAAAACGAGAGCAGCCCGATGGCGGCGTTTCGCCTCGGCAACCTGCAGGCGAGCGGCGAGGACTACGAGGCGGCGATCCGTTCTCTGCGGTTTGCGGCCGAGCACGAGGTGATCCGGGCTTACGCCGAGGTCGGGCTCGTATACGAGGCGCTCGATCAGGTGAAAGAGGCCGAACAGGCCTACCGGGACGGGGAAAAGCGCAGGGACAAGCGCGCTACCGAACGACTTGCCGCCCTACTGCGACGACTGCAGCGGGAGGAGGAGGCTCTTCAGGCGGAGCGTCGAGTCGAGGAGGCGTCGGAGCCCGAGGTGAACCGCAGGGCGGATCGCGAGCCGAAACGCAAACCGGAAATAGAAGCGCCCGAACAGGCCAATCGGATCATCGATTACGAACAGCGCATGGTGAACGGGGATGCGAAAGCCGCTCTGAACCTAGGTCTCCTTCGGCAGCGTCGGGGTGAATGGGCCAAGGCGATCAAGGCCTTTGAGACCGCCACGAAGATGAACGACCAAGACGCGCAGGCCTGGCTGTGGCTGGGCAGGGGGCTGATCCAGGTCACCGAATACGTCGCTGCCGGCCGGGCGTTCGAGCGTGCGCGAGCGCAGCTGGAGCTCGACCTCGGCAGTGACCACCTGGAAGTGGCCGAGGCCCGCTCGGACCTGGCGGCGGTGATGAGCGAGTTGGGTGACCCGCGGACAGGCCAGAGAATGCTCGAGCGGGCCCTGGAGATCCAGGAAGACGGCTTAGGAGAGGACTCCCTGGAGGTGTCCCGCAGCCTCGACGCCCTGGCGGTTTCGCTTTCGATCCAGGGCGAGTCTGAGCGGGCCTGGGAAATCGAGAGGAGGAGCCTCCGCATCAAGGAGAGCGAGTTGGGCGCAGAGGATCGCAGTGTGGCCGTGAGCCTTCACAACCTCGCGATGATCTCGCTGAACATGGGGGATTCGTTTGGCGCGATGGGGCTTTTGGATCGCGCGCAGCGCATCGTCAAACTCGACTCCGATTCTAATTCTGACTGGGGACCGCTCTCGACGGTGCTCGACGGTCTCGGGTTTTTCTGGGGGACCATGGGGGAGTACAGGCAAAGCCTCGAGTTCCACGAACGGGCCCTGCTCCTGAAGGAACGAGGCCTGTCCCCGCAGTATCCGGCCTGGGTCCTGTCTCGGGTTCTCTGTGCTCGGGCGCTTCACGGGCTCGGTCGCGGGCGGCGGGCGATCAAACTGATGGGAGGTGCACTGCCTGCGCTGGAAAGGGCATGCGGCCCTGAAAGCCCGATCGTCCTCCGGACGCTGCTCATCCTCTCGGGCATCGTCCTCGACCAGGTCAGGGTCGAGGATGCGGTCGCGCTTGCTGAGCGGGCCACCGCGCTGGCAGAGTCCTATCCGGGCCTGCGACAACTGGAGGCCATGGTTCTGCTGGGCAACGGGCGCATCGTGCAGGGTCGGCTGGATGCGGCGGCCGAGCAGTTCGAAAAGGCGATGCGCATCGCGGAGGAAAGGTTCGGCGCCAGCCACCACTACTCGGCCCCCCTTCACCTTGGGCTCGGCGTCATAGCCGGGAAGGAAGGCCGGGTCTCGACGGCTATTGCGCAGATCGGCGAAGCAGTTGATGTGCTCGAGGGGGCGCCGATCCCACAGCGACCGGCCCTCGGAGTGGCCAGGCGCAGACTTGCCGAAGCGACCCTGGAGGCAGCCGAGTTCGATGCAGCCGAGCAGAACGCCCGCGATTCGATCGCCACCCTGGAAGCGGCGTTCGGAAAAGTCCATCCGGAGATCGCCGAGGCGCTGGATGTCCTTGCCTCGACGCTGGAGGCCAAAGGCGATCCGACCCAAGCAGAGGTCGCTCGATCCCGGGCCGGCGCGATCCGCGAAGAGCCCGAAGATACGCGGGGAGCGGGAGGCGACCCGGTCGATGCCGAGGGGCAATAGAGTGTCTCCATGGCCTCGACTTCGGACCTGATCCGCACCGCGATCGAGCGGTTTCAGGCCGAAGTCCCTTCGCTGCAGAACCTGAAGCTGGTCTTCGGCCTGCAGCTGAAAGCCAAACACGACATCCAGCTCTACCGGGTCGAGCTGCCCGGGCCGAAGATCAGCAAAGACCTCGCCCAGGACGAGCGGGTCCTGGTCGAAATCGACCGCCCGCAGTTCAACGAGCTGGCCGAGAAAGGGACGCTGAAGAGCTACCGTCGCGCGGTCGAGACCGGCCACATCAAGGCGGCCGGCGACTCCAACGTCGTCAAGCTGATCGCCCAGGTCGTGGAAAAACAAGAGGCGCGCAACCGCCTGAAGAAAGTGCACTGACTCCGAACTTTTGGGGGCTATGGCCCCCACAATCTCGGAGTCGTTAGAGGCGTATGAGGGTGTCGGACTGAATCTCGCGGGTGACGCCGCGGAAATCGACGGTCAGAGGCGCCGCGGCGACCACCTGCTCGTAGTCGACGTCGGGGTGGGCGGTGACGATCGCGGCGAGGTCGCAGTCGCGCAGCGCCGCCTCCAGCTCGACAGAGCTGAGGCCGTGGCCGGGCAGCTCGGGGACGAAGGAGTCGTGGTAGGAGACCTCGGCGCCGAGGTCCTGGAGGCGGCCGATGATCTTCAACGCCGGCGATTCGCGGACGTCGCCGACGCCGCCCTTGTAGGAGACGCCGAGGACGAGGACCCGGGAGCCGTTGACCGGCTTGCGCACGCCGTTCAGCGCCCGCTCGATCCGTTCAACGCAGAAGCTCGGCTGCGCCTGGTTCACTTTCCCCGCCAGCTCGATGAACTCGGGATAGAAGTCGAGCTGCCGCGCCCGGAAGGCGAGGTAGAAGGGGTCGACCGGCAGGCAGTGGCCGCCCATCCCCGGCCCCGGGTCGAAGCGCATGAAGCCGAAAGGCTTGCTGGAGGCGGCCTCGATCACCTCCCAGACGTCGATCTCGAGCCGGTCGCAGAGCTGTGAGAGCTCGTTGACGAGGGCGATGTTGACCGAGCGGAAGATGTTCTCCAGCAGCTTCGAGAGCTCGGCCGCCTCGGGGCTGGAGAGGACGATTACGGTGTCGCAGATCTCGGAGTAGAGGTCGCGCGCCCGCTCGGTCGAGGCCTCGGTGACGCCGCCGACCAGCTTCGGGGTCGTCCGCACCGTGTAATCGGTGCGGCCGGGATCGATCCGCTCCGGTGAGAAGGCGAGGTGGAAATCGCTGCCGCCGGTGAGGCCGGAGGTCTCGAGGATGGGGAGGAGGCGGTCGCGGGTCGTCCCCGGGTAGGTGGTTGACTCCAGCACCACCAGCTGCCCCGAGCGCAGCACCTGGGCCAGCGCCCGCGCCGAGGCCTCGAGCGGCCCGAGGTCGGGCTCGCGCGAGTCGCTGAGCGGGGTCGGCACGCAGATGATCACCGCGTCGCAGGCCGCCAGGTCGGCGTAATCGCCCGTCGCCCGCAGCTTCTCCCCGAGCGGCGCCAGCGACTCGCTCGGCACGTCCTCGATGTAGCTGCGGCCGCCGTTCAGCGCCTCGACCTTCGAGGCGTCGACGTCGAGCCCGACCACCTCGCACCCTTCTTCGGCAAAGGCGACGGCAAGCGGCAGGCCCACGTAGCCAAGGCCGATGATCCCGATCTGCATCGCGGGCAGTCTAGATACAGCCCCGGCGCCGCGGGCTTCCCATTCGCGGCTGACATTTGCGATTTCCAGGGGTTGTACGCATAATCATGTTCTGTCTGAGGGGGGGAACAATTTGAAGGGTCGGTCCTTGGCGACGCTGGTTGTCCTGGCGTTCGCCGCTCTCGTCGCGTTCGGGGCGCTGCCTGCCGGCGCCGGCGCGGTGACGGTCCCGGAAGGGTTCGAAGTCCGCCGCCTGCCGATCAAACGCGGGTTCGAAGCCGACCCCGAAGGGCACATCAAAGGCCTGGTCAAGCCGACCACGATCGATTTCGGCCCCGACGGGAAGATGTTCGTCGCCGAGTGGGTAGGCCGGGTGAAGGTCTTCGACTCGGTCGACGACACCACGCCGACCCTCGCCGTCGACATCGCCACCGACGTCCACTCCTTCGGCGACCGCGGTCTGCTCGGGATGAAGCTCGACCCTCAGTTCGGGACCAGCGGCCACAACTACATCTACCTCTCCTACGCCTACGACGTGCCGATGGGCAGCTCGGCGCTGGCCCACGCGGAGTACAGCGACGGCGGCGACAACTGCAAAAACGAAAGTCCCTGGACCGACTGCCTGATCAGCGGGCGGATCGTCCGGATCGCCCTCGACCCGACCACCGGCGTCGCCGTCGGCGGGGCGGTCGCGCCGCCGCAGCAGGTCCTGGTCCAAAGCTGGTGCCAGCAGTTCAACAGTCACTCGATGGGCGACCTCGAGTTCGACTCGAGCGGCGCCCTGCTCGCCAGCGGCGGCGAGGGCGCTAACTACGCCGCCGCCGACCACGGCCAGTTCAGCAACCCCTGCGGGGACCCGCCGAACGAAGGCGGATCGCTGCGCGCCCAGGACGTGCTGACTCCCTCGGTCGACCAGACCGACTACAGCGGCTCGATCATCCGCATGGACCCGGCGACCGGCGACGCCCTGCCGACCAACCCGCTCTACGGCAGCTCCGACGTCCGCGCCCGGCGGATCGTTGCCTACGGGATGCGGAACCCGTTCCGGATGCAGTTCCGCCCCGGCACCGACGAACTCTACGTCGCCGACGTCGGCCAAAGCGCCTGGGAGGAGCTCGACCGCCTCAACTCGCCGCCCAGCTCGGCGCTCGACTTCGGCTGGCCCTGTTACGAGGGGGGCAGCGGTGTCAACAGCGTCATGCCCGACTGGAAAGCGCTCGCCGACGCCGGCGAAGCGCCCCCTTGCGCGACGTTGTACGCCAACCCGAGCCTGGTCACGCCCTCGATCTGGGCCTACGCCCACGTCAAAGGCGCCGGCACGGGCCTCCTCTTCTCCGGCGACAAATGCAGTCCCAACAACGGCGCCGTCTTCTCCGGCCTCACCTTCTACGAGGACGCCGGCGTCCCCAGCGACACGGCCTTCCCATCCGAATACGACGGCGCGATGTTCATGGCCGACGCCGCCCGCGGCTGCGTCTGGACCGCCCCGGCGGGGACCAACGGCAAACCGGACCTGAGCAAAGTGGCCAACTTCGCCTATCCGGCGAGCGGCGAACCCAGCGGGCTCTCCGTCGTCGACCTGGTCGAGGGGCCCGACGGCGCCCTCTACGGCTCGGACTTCTACGACAGCTCGATCGAGCAGATCCGCTACTTCGGGTCCAACAGTCCGCCGCAGGCAGCCCTCAGCGCGGACAAGGTCGACGGCCCGCTGTCCGCCGGCAAATTCACGGTCAACTTCAACGCTGGCGGCAGCAGCGACGCCGAGGGCGACCCGATTCACTACGCCTGGGACCTTGACGGCGACGGGCAGTTCGACGACGGCAGCGACCAGCCGACCGCGCAGCGGACCTACACGAGCGAAGACAACGTCGTCGTCAGCGTCCGCGTCAGCGACGAATTCGACCGCTCCGACATCGCCTCGGTGACGATCTATCCGGGCGATGAAGGACCCCCGGTGCCGACGATCGACACGGTCCCGCCGGACGGCTGGGCGGTCGGCGACACCCTCCAGTACGCCGGCCACGCGACCGACCCCGACGGCGGCCCGATCGACTACAAGTGGACGATCTCGATCCAGCACTGCCCGCTGGCCTGCCACGAACACCCCTACATCGAACCCGAAGCCGCCAGCGGCTCCCTCGTCGCACCGCCGCACGAGTACCCGTCGCACCTGCGCTTCGTCCTCACCGCCACCGATAGTCGCGGCCGCTCCGTCCCCACCGAGCCGCGGGACAGCTTCCCGGCGGTTATCGACATCAACCTCGCTTCCGACCCCGCCGGGATCCCGGTCACCTTCGCCGGCGAACCCGCCTCGGCGGGGCCGTTCCACCTGATCGCGGGCGGCAGCGCCACCGTCTCGGCTCCGCCGACGGCGACGGTCAACGGCGTCTCCTACTCCTTCGACAGCTGGTCGGACGGCAGCACCGACGCCTCGCATGAGTTCACCAGCAAGGTCGACACCGACCTGGTCGCTCGCTACAAGGCCACGGGTTCGAGTGGCGGCGGCTCCTCCATCTCGCCTGGGCCCCTCAGCCTCCTGCTTCCGCCCAAGCAAACGCCCACGGTGAAGGTGACGGTCGTCTCGCGACCGCCCGGCGTGAAGATCAAGGCCGCCGGAAAGTCCAAGCGGGCGCCCTTCTCTCTCGAGGTGAAGCAGGGCAGCACCGTGGCGCTGCGCGCTCCCGGAGTCTTCTCCCACGCGGGGAAGCGCTTGAAGCTCCGCGGCTGGCTGGTCCGGGGGAAGCTGAAGAAGACGGCTCAGGTCAAAGCCGGCGGCGCAAGCGGCGGCCGCTACGTGGCGATCTACGGCTCTCGCTGAGCTGGGCCGCGCCGTGACGATCCGCCGTTCGACCCCGCTGCTTCTTCTCTTTGGATTGCTTCTGGCGCTGAGCCCGGCCGCGAGCGCGGTCAGCCTGCCGCCCGGGTTCCAGGCCCGCACCCTGCCCTTCCCCAAAGCGACCTCGCCCACCTACACCAACGGGATCCAGAAGCCGACCACGCTCGAGTTCGCGCCCGACGGCAAGATCTTCGTCGCCGACCGCAACGGGCGGATCATTGAGTTCGACTCGAAAGAAGACTCGACCCCGACCCTCGTCCTCAGCATCCTCGACAAGGTGATGTCGAAGGGCGATCGCGGCATCCTCGGGATGAAGCTCGACCCCGAATATCCGACCAAGCCCTACATCTACCTCAGCTACACCTACGACGCGCCGATCGGCGGCGACTCCTCGCTCTCGACCCACGCCCACTATTCCGACGGCGAAGACGGCTGCGAAGACGCCGTCAACGACGCCGCCGACTGCATGGTCAGCGGCCGCCTGGCGCGGATCAAACTCAACCCCGCCACCAGCGTCGCGGTCGGCGGGCCGGTCGATCCGACCTCCGAAGAAGTGCTGGTCAACAGCTGGTGCCAGCAAGCCACCAGCCACTCGATCGGCGACATCGAGTTCGACAGCGAAGGGGCGCTGCTGATGAGCGGCGGCGACGGCGCCAGCTGGGGGACGCTCGACTACGGCCAGCTCGGCAACCCCTGTGGCGACCCGCCCTACGAAGGCGGCTCGCTGCGGGCGCAGGACCTGAAGACCCCGGCGACGGCCGGCGACCCCACCAACTACAACGGCGCGATCATCCGGGTCAACCGCGAAACCGGGGCGGCGATGCCGAACAACCCGCTGGCCCTCAACCCGCTCTCCGCGGGCGGCCAGGAAGACGTCGCCGCGCGGCGGATCATCTCCCAGGGCAACCGCAACCCCTTCCGGTTCACGATCCAGCCCGGCACCAGCAATCTCTACATCGGCGACGTCGGGATGGACCTCTGGGAGGAGATCGACCGGTTCACCCTGCCCCCAGCGGGTCAGAGCGTGCCCAACTTCGGCTGGCCCTGCTACGAGGGCGGCCCTTCCGGCAACCTCGTGCAGGCGCGCTGGGCGGCGGCCGAACAGGAACAGAACAAACCCTTCTGCGCCTTCCTCTACAACAACCCCTCGAGCGTGACGGCGCCGTTCTTCGCCTACCCGCACCCGCAGACGCCGGGCTACAACGGCCGCCTCTTCACCGGTGACGCCTGCCTCCCGTGGGCGGGCTCGGCGATCGCCGGCCTCGCCTTCTACGACCCGACCGGGGTGGCGGCCGAAGACCTCTATCCGCCCAAGTACCGCGGCGCCCTCTTCTTCTCCGACGCCGCCCGCGGCTGCATCTGGACGATGGAAGAAGGGGCGGGGGGCGCGCCCGACCCGGACACCGTCGCCAACTTCGCGGTTCGGGAAGAAGGCGAGCTGTTCAATGCCGTGGACCTCGTCCAGGGGCCCGACGGCGCGATCTACTTCCCCAACTTCTACGCCGACAGCATCGTCGAACTTCGCTACTTCCCGGGCAACCAGGCGCCGACCGCCCAGCTCAGCGCCAACAAGACCTACGGAGCGACGCCGCT
>JBQCHW010000021.1:0-12186 GCA_051954315.1 Solirubrobacterales bacterium | reverse complement strand
CTCGACGATCAGCATCTCCCGGAAGCGGGCCAGCTCGACCAGCCGGCGGCGGCGCTGGAGAGACATCGTCACTCCGGCCGGGTTCTGGAAGCTCGGCACCGAGTAGACGAATTTCGGCCGCCGACCTTCGCCGTCGAGCCTCTCGAGGACCGTTTCGAGCTCCTCGATCCGCATCCCGTCGGCATCGCACTCGACCTGGATGACGTCGGCCTCGTAGCTGCAGAACACCGGAATCGCCCCCGGGTAGGAGGGCGCCTCGCAGATGACGACGTCGCCGGGATCGACCAGCGTCTTCGTCACCAGGTCGATGCCCTGCTGGCCGCCGGTGGTGACGATGATGTCGTCGGGGTCGGGGAGCATTCCCTCCGCGCCCATCACCTCGAGGATGCAGTCCTTCGTCTCCTCGAAGCCCTCGGTCGGGCCGTACTGCAGTGCCTCCGCCGCCGACTCCTGGGCGATCCGGGTCATCTGCGCGGCGAAGCTCTGCGGCGGGAAGGTCGAGGTGTCGGGGAGGCCGCCGGCCAGCGAGATCACTTCCGGGCGCGCGGTGATCGCCATCAGGTCCCGCATCGCCGAGGAGCGCATCACCGTCGTCCGCTCGGCGAACAGGCCGGCGTAGCGCTCGAGGTCGCGGGTGCCGGCGTGCGAGCGCCGGCGATGGGTCGGCTCGGGGACTTCGGCCATGGGGGAAGTGTGGCGGATCGACGCGCGCCCATCGCACTCGGCTAGGTTTTCGGGCGTGGAGCTGCTCGAAAACCTCGGGATCGGCATCGCGATCGGGATGCTCGCCGGCACCGCCGGCACCCACGGCTCCGCCCGCGGGCGGATGACGATCCTCGCCGCCGTGATCGCCGTCGTCGCCGGCTTCCTGCTGGACGGCGTGGTGGGGGCGCTGTTTGCCGCCGCCGGTGCCGCACTCGCCTGCATCGTGATCAGCGACCTCGTCTACGGGGCCAGCCGCCGCGAGGGCAGCGGCGGTGCTGCACTTGCCTTGATCGTCGCGGTGGCGGCACTGATCGTGGTCGCGATTGCGCTCTTCCTCGAACCGGTGGTGGTGATCTTCGTCCTGGCGCTGATCTGGCTCGGGATCTCCCGGCATCGCCGGGCTCAGCGCAAACACGCCGGCCTCCGCGTCCTCCGGTAAACGCGCCTTCGGACCGACCGCCCGGGCAGCGTCCGGTGGCAGGGCATCATTCGACTCATGGCTGCCGGTAAGAAGAAGCTCGTCCTCACCTACGTCGACTCGCTGCGCACCGACATGCTCGAACGCGCGGTCGCCGAGGGACGCGCACCGACCTTCGGCACCCTGATCGAGCGCGGTGTCCTCGTCCCCGACTGCGTCTCCAGCTTTCCCTCGGTCACCCCGGTCGCCAGCGCCGAGATGGTCACCGGCGTCGCCTCCGACCGGCACTTCATCAGCGGCATGAACTGGTACCACCGGCTCGAGCGCCGCTACGTCGAGTACGGCTCCTCGTTCGAGGCGAGCCGCGCCTTCGGGGTCTTCCGCGCCCTCTACGACCTCGTCTACAACATGAACCTCGGCCACCTCAGCCCGGAGATCGAGACCGTCTTCGAGAGCTTGGAAGACGCTGGCATGCGCACCGCCTGCACGCCGTTCCTGATCTACCGGGGGCGGCAGCGGCACGAGGTCTCGCTGGAGGGGCTGCTCCGCCGCGCGGTCGACGCGACGAAACTGAAGTTCCACCACCACACCTGGGGCCCGACCGATCTCTTCTACGGCGACCTCTACGCCAGCCGCGAGGTCCCCTGCCGCTCGACCTCGATCCCCGGCAACCGCGACGGCTACGCCGCCTGCTGCGCGGCCGAGCTGATGAAGGAGGACCTCTACGACTTCCTCCTCCTCTCGCTGCCCGACAACGACCACTACTCCCATGAGCACGGGCCGGAGGCGACGGTCGAGTCGATCGCCAAGGCCGACCGCGCATTCACCACCTACGCCGAGGAAGCCGGCGGGCTCGACGAGTTCCTCGAAGGCCACGCGGTGATCCTGCTCGCCGATCACTCGCAGACCGACGTCCACCGCGGGCTGCCGCTGGCCGAGCTGCTCGGCGCCGAGTGGTCGGTGTTGCAGCCCTCCGAGGAGCGGCCGGAGCGCTCGCAGCTGGCGGTCAGCCCGACCGGCCGCGCCGCCCACATCTACCTGCTGCCGGGGGAGGGGGAGCGGGCCGAGCCGGCGGAGGTGGCGGCGCGGCTCGGGGTGATCGAGGGGGTCGACCTGGTCTGCCGGTTGGAGGGCGCGGACGGGTTGCCGCTGGTCCGCGAGAGCCCGGGGATGCCGCTGATCGAGGGCGAGTGGGCGGTGGTCGAGCGGGGCGAGAGCGTGCTGCGGTTCCGGCCCGGGGGCGAGATCGGCGACCTGCGCGGTGGCCGCTGGGAGGTCGAGGGCGATCTCGAGGCTCTGGAGGCCTCGGTCGAGGACGGACGCCTGCGAAGCTAGACCTACCCCGATCCGCTGGCCGGGGTCTGGTCGGCGCTGGCGGCGCCGCACGCCGGTGACTTCGTCGTCTCGCTCGCGCCCGGTTTCGAGGCGGTCGACTGGGGTGGCGTCTCTCACGCCGGCGGCGGCAGCCACGGCGCCCTGCACGCCGGCGACTCGCTCGGGCCGCTGCTCTTTGTCGGCTGCGGTCCGAAGTCGGCCGACGAGCGCGAGCAGTGGGCGCTGCGCGACGTCGCCGGGGTGATCCGCGAGCACTTCGGGGTGGCGGCGCCGGCTTGAGGCGCACGGCCCTGCTCATCGTCCTCACCCTGATGTCGGCGTTGCTGGCGCCGGCGGCCCACGCCGACGTCAACACCCGCGACAACACCGTGGAGATATCGCGGTCGGGGGCGATCGATATCGCCGACAACGACCCCAAGGTCGTCGCCGAGAAACGGGAGCACCCGGAGCTCGGGCCCAGCGCGGAAAAGAAGGAAGGGCACTGGGAGGTTGCCTACTTCGAAGGCGGCGACGAGCTGGTCCTCGTCCTCGTCGATGCCCATGACGGCGAGGTGCTCGAGTCCTGGACCGGCTACCAGGTCAACTGGAAGATGGCCCGCGGCTACTCCGGCGCCTTCGGCCACAAGCTGAACGCCCCCTACGTCTTCCTGCCCCTCTGCGCCCTCTTCCTCCTCGGCCTCGTCGACTGGAAGCGGCTGCGGCGCGTCGCCAACCTCGACCTCCTCGTCCTGCTCGGCTTCGGCGTCTCCCACTACTTCTTCAACCGCGCCGAGATCGGCGTCTCGGTCCCACTCGTCTATCCCGTCCTCCTCTACCTGCTCGCCCGCGCCCTCTGGATCGGACTGCGGGGAAGGGGGGAGGGACTGCGACCGGTCTGGCCGACGATGTGGCTGGTCGTCGCTGCCCTCTTCTTGATGGGCTTCCGCGTCGGCCTCAACCTCGCCGACTCCGGCGCCGTCGACGTCGGCTACGCCGGAGTGGTTGGCGCCGACCGCATCGCCCACGGCGAACCGATCTACGACAACTTCCCCAGCGACGTCGCCCAGGGCGACACCTACGGCCCCGTCAACTACCTCGCCTACCTCCCCTTCGAGCGGATCTGGCCCTACTCCGGATCCTGGGACGACCTCCCCGCCGCCCACGCCGCCTCCGTCGTCTTCGACGTAGCCGTCTTCACCCTCCTGCTCCTAATCGGCATGCGAATCCGCCCCGGCCCCGAAGGCCAACGCCTAGCCGCCATCCTCGCCTTCGGCTGGGCCGCCTACCCGTACACCGCCTACGTCCTGGAGTCCAACTCCAACGACTCCCTAGTAGCCGCCTTACTCCTGGCGACCTTCTACTTCGCCGCGAAACCACTAGCCCGTGGAGCACTGTTAGCCAGTGCGGTGTGGGCCAAGTTCGCCCCCGCCGTCCTAGCCCCGATGTACCTGACCTACCAGCCCCGCCTCGAACCGCCCCCCAATCAGAAAGGCCCGAGTTCGGGCGAGGGTGTCCGAGCACGACCCCGCGCGCAGGATACCCTCGCCCGCCCAACCCTTTGGGCCCTCGCCGGCTTCATAGCGATCAGCGTCCTGGCACTCCTCTGGCCCGCCCTAGATCCCGGCCTCAAGACCTTCTACGACAGAACGATCGCCAGTCAAGCAGGGAGAAATTCACCGTTCAGCATCTGGGGCCAGGCTTCCCTAGAACCGCTCCGCATCGCGATCCTCGCTCTCACCGGGATCGCTGCAATCGCCCTCGCCTTCATCCCGAAGCGCAAGTCCCTGGTCCAGCTAGCCGCCCTCTCCGCCGCGCTGCTGATGCTCCTCCAGCTGACCCTCCACCACTGGTTCTACCTCTACATAGTGTGGTTCTACCCACTGCTGCTTATTGCGCTGGCAGCATTACCTGCTCGAACGAGTCAGCCAGACCCCGATCGTTCACCTCGACAAGAGCACCCATCACCCAGACGTCCTCTTCAGCCGTTTCGAACCGGGTCGGCATCTGGGTGATCATCGAGCGCAGGGCCTGCTCGGGCTTCACCCCGAGGACGCTCGTCCGCGAGCCGGTCATGCCGACGTCGGAGATATGAGCGGTGCCGCCGGGCAGCACCCGACCGTCCGCAGTCGGAACGTGGGTGTGGGTTCCGAAGACCGCCGCCGCCCGCCCGTCGAGGTGCCAGCCCATCGCCACCTTCTCGCTGCTGACTTCGGCATGGAAATCGACGATCACCGCGTCCTGCTCGTGGTGGCTGAGGATCGAGTCGACGGTGTCGAAGGGGGAGCGGGCGACGCGGAGGCCGACGCCGCCGCTGAGGTTGACTACCCGCACCCGCATCCCGGCGGCCTCGACCATCGTGTGGCCGCGACCGGGGTTCGACTGGGGGTAGTTGGCGGGGCGGATCACCCGGTCGGAGTTTTCGAGGAACTCGTAGGCCTCGCGGTGGCGGTAGACGTGGTTGCCGGTGGTGATGACGTCGGCGCCGGCGCCGAAGAGGTCGTTGGCGGTCCGCTCGGTGATCCCCATCCCGCCGGCCGAGTTCTCGCCGTTGACGATCACCAGGTCGGGCGCGTAGCGCTCGCGCAGCTGCGGCATCGTCTCCCGCAGACCCTGCCGGCCGGGGCTGCCGACCACGTCGCCGATGTGTAGAACCCGCATCCGGGGAGACCCTATCTGCGAGATTGACCGAGGTGGTCGATCCGGCGCAAAGGGAAGCGATCTCGAGGCGGGCGCTGACCTACCCGTACGCGACGCCGGAGCGCTCCTACCTCTACCGGGAAGGGCGGGCTGAGGAGCTGCCGGAGGACTTCGATCTGGCCGGGCGAACGCCGCTTCTCGCCTACGGCGCCAACGCCGCGCCGGAGGCGCTGGCGCTGAAGCTGGCGGCGCTGCCCGGCGAGCCGCTGCCGGTCATGCGCTCGGAGCTGCGCGGCTTCGACGTCGTCTACTCCGCCCACATCTCTCCCTACGGCGCCGTGCCGGCGACGCTGGTCGAGAGCCCGGGGACCGTCGCCCCCGTCTTCGTCATCCACCCGACCGCGGACCAGCACGCCCTGCTGACCGCGACCGAGCTGAACTACGACCTTGTCGAAATCGGCGACGCCCAGGCCTACCGCAGCAAGCATGGCTGCCTCGAACTGGATGGGTCGCCGATCGCCCTGGCGGCGGTCCGCTCCCAGGGCCGCAACCTGCCCGAGCTCGATCAGCCGGCGGTGCTCGAGCGCGTCCGCGCCCTGCTCGCGCCCGAGCTGGAGCTGGAGGAGTTCATCCACACCTGCGTCGAGCGCGGCGGGATCAAACCGCTGCGAATCGGCGCAGGGCGAAGCGGGCGATGAGGGCGTAGGCAACGGCGAGCAGGGCCAGGTGCAGAAGCGGGCCGCCGATCCCCGGGCCGGCCTCGTCGAGCGCGGCGGTGATTGCCTGCAGCGCCGGCTTGAACGGGAAGAGGGCGGTGAGGTAGCGGATCGCGTCGAAGACGGCGGGGCTGACGGCGCCGGAGGGGACGAGCGAGAGAAAGGCGATCGGCAGGGTGACCATGAAGGCGAGCAGGGAGACCGCGCGGACCTCGCGCGCCGCCGCCCCGAGAGCGGCACCGGCCGCTCCGAGCGCCGCCCCCGAGAAGAGGATGGCGACCAGCCAGAGGCCGATCCGGCCGAGTTCGAGCGGGACGAAGAACCGCATCCCCAGCAGCATCAGCAGGGTGACGACCAGTCCGGCCGCGATCCCGAGCAGGACCTTCTCGCCGAGCAGTCCGGCGGGGGAGACCAGGCCGCGGGTGAGGCGGAGGAAGGCGTTCTCCTCCCGCTCCAGCGCCAGCGACCCGGCGACCAGGAGGACGACGACGAAGGCGAGCGTGAGCGTCGCGGCGACGGCGATCGCGAAGATTTCCAGCGGCGGGCTCTCACCGCCGACCACCACCTTGTCGACCTCGATCGGCTGCGCCAGACGGTCGATCAGCGGCTTGGCGACGTCGAGGTTGTCGCGCGCCTGCGCCGCGAACTCGGTCACTTCCTCCAGCGCCGGCCGCAGGTTCGGGGGCAGCGCCGGGGTCACGTTTTCGAGGATTCGCGCCGTCGTCCGCAGGCCGAGGATCTGGACCGTTTCGCCGAGCACGCTGAACTGGCCGCCGTCGACCAGCAGCCCCAGGTAGCGGCCGCCTTCGGCGCCGATCCGCCGCGCGATCGCCAGGTTCGCCTGCGCCAGCAGCGAGGTGATGCGGTCGTCGACGAGTTCGGCCTTGACCGCGTTTTCCTCGTTGACCAGGACTTCGACTTCCGGCACGCCCGGCGTCAGCGTCGAGAGCGAGTTGATCTTGTTGACGAGGTCGGCGGGGAGGACCAGCGCCGCGAGGACGTCGCCCGATTCGACCTTCTCCTCGGCTTCGGCGCGGTCTGAGACGAAGACGCACTCGACCCGCTTGCAGATCCGCTCCTTGACGTTCGCCTTCGGCAGCTCGCCGCCGCCGACGTTGATGCGCGTGTTCGGCGGCACTTCGTTCAAGAAGGCGACCCGCGGGTCTTCCGGCCCGCGCGAGATCGCGAAGCCGACCAGGACCGCGATCAGGATCGGGTAGGCGACCAGCAGCACCGCCTGCAGGGGCGAGCGCCGCAGGATCTGCAGGTCCTTCAGCAGCAGCCAGCGGACGCCGCGCATCAGTGGCCCCGGTGGTGCAGGTAGGCGACGAAGGCGGTCTCGAAGTCGCGGTCGGCGGCCTCCGGCGCCTCGCGCCGCACCGCCTCGCGGAGCTCATCCGGCGGCCCGTCGAAGAGCGCCTCACCGTCGGCGAGGACCAGCAGGCGCCCCCCATAGCGCTCGGCCTCCTGAATGTCGTGGGTGGAGAAGATCACCGTCGTGCCGCGGTCGGCAAGCGCCGAGACGAACTCCCACAACCGCGAGCGCTGCCGCGGATCGAGCCCAACACTCGGCTCGTCGAGCAGCAGCACCGCCGGCCGCGACAGCAGCCCGATCGCAATGTTGATCCGCTGCTGATTCCCCCCGGACAACCGAGCAACGATCTCCCCCCGCCGCTCCCGCAACCCGGTGAGCTCCAACATCTCCTCCGCCGACCCCCGCGGATCGTCGTGCCCCTCCAGGCGAGCAAACAAAAGAAGGTTCTCTTCGACGGTCAGCCGCCGATAAAGCGCCGCCTGCTGAGGCACCCAACCGACCTCGCCGTTGGCTGAACTAACGTCTCCCTCATCCGGTTTCGAAATTCCCGCGAGGATCGAGAGCAGCGTCGTCTTACCTGCTCCGTTGGGACCGATCACCGCGACTCGATCGCCGGCAGCTGCTTCAAAAGAGACGCCACGCAGAGCTTCCCTGCCTCCGAACCTCTTGACGACGTTCTCCACCCGCACGGCGGACAAGCTACTGCCCGAGTCGAGGAGGGGGACGGGGTGTCTCCGTACGGACACTTAGAGCGAGCGAAGCGAGCGGGTCCGGTAGGAGACACCCCGTCCCCCTTCCCTAGACTCAAGGCGATGCCTTTTCCCGCAACGCGCATGCGCCGCATGCGCCGCACCGACACTTTGCGCGGGCTGGTTCGCGAAACCGAGCTTTCGCCCGCCCACCTGATCCAGCCGGCGTTCGTGATCGCCGGCGAGGACGTGCGCGAGGACGTGCCCTCGATGCCCGGCATCGAACGCTTCTCGATTTCGCACCTGGTCGAGGAGGCGGGGGAGATCGCCGCGGCAGGGATCGGCGCGCTGATGCTGTTCGGCGTGCCCGCCGCCAAGGACGAGGCCGGCTCCGGTGCCTACGACGACGAGGGGGTCGTGCAGATGGCGGTGCGGGCGCTGAAGGAGGCGCACCCCGACCTCGTGGTGATGACCGACGTCTGCCTCTGCGAGTACACCTCGCACGGCCACTGCGGCGTCATCCGCGACGGCAAAACCGAGGTCGACAACGACGTCACCGTCGAGCTGCTGGCGAAAACCGCGATCTCCCACGCCCTCGCCGGCGTCGACGCGGTCGCGCCCAGCGACATGATGGACGGCCGGATCGGCTCGATTCGCTTCCAGCTCGACGAGGAGGGCCACCCCGACGTCCCGATCGTCGCCTACAGCGCTAAGTACGCCTCCGCCTTCTACGGCCCCTTCCGCGACGCCGCCGAGTCGACGCCGGAGTTCGGCGACCGCCGCGGCTACCAGATGGATCCGGCCAACGCTGCCGAAGCGGTGCGCGAGGCCGAGCTCGATCTCGAGGAGGGCGCCGACATGCTGATGGTGAAGCCGGCGCTCCCTTATCTTGACGTCGTGCGCCGGGTCAAAGAGGCGACCGGCGCTCCCGTCGCCGCCTACCACGTCTCCGGCGAGTACTCGATGTTGAAGGCGGCCGCCGCCAACGGCTGGATCGACGAGCGCGCCGCCGTGGTCGAGACCCTGACCTCGATCCGCCGGGCCGGCGCCGACGCGATCGTCACCTACTACGCGAAGGAGGCCGCGGCATGGCTTCGGTGAAAGTGCCGCAGTCGAAGGCGCGCAGCCGCAAGGGCGGCTCGGCGATCCCGCTCGACGAGACCGACAAGCGGCTGATGAACCTGCTGCAGTCGAGCTTCCCGCTCGACCCCGAGCCGTTCGCCCTCGTCGCCTCCGAGGCCGAGCTCGAGCTCGACGACGTGCTCGCCCGCACCCAGCGCCTGCTCGACGGCCGGATCATCCGCGAGATCACGCCGATCTTCGACACCCGCGCGCTCGGCTACGAGTCGATGCTGGTGGCGGCGAAAGTCGACGCCGAGCACCCGCAGCGGGCGGCGCAGATCGTCAACGCCCATCCGGGCGTCTCCCACAACTACCTGCGCACCCACGAGTTCAACCTCTGGTTCACGATCGCCACCCCGCCCGACTCCGAGCTCGGGCTCAAAGGGACGCTGGAAGCGCTGATGGCGGAGACCGGGGCGGAGTCGATGCGCGAACTCCCGACCCTGACGCTCTTCAAAATCAACATGAACCTGGAGATGGAGAAGGGGACCGAGGCGCTCGCCGCGCCGGTCGAAGCGGCGCCCCCGCGCGAGCTCGAACCGCAGCCCTACGGCGAGGACGACATCGCCCTGATCAAGGCGCTGCAGGGGCCGATGGAAGCGGTCGCCCGGCCCTACGACGCCGCCGCCTCCGAGCTCGGGATCTCGACCGAGGAGCTGCTCGACCGCCTGCGGGGGATGGTCGACCGCAAGATCCTCCGCCGGGTCGCCGCGATCCTCTTCCACCGCCGCGCCGGTTTCTCGGCCAACGGGATGGGCGTGTGGAAGGTGCCCGAGGACGAGATCCTCGAGGTCGGCGGCCGCATGGCCTCCTTCCGCGGCATCTCCCACTGCTACCAGCGGCCGACTTACGAGGACTGGCCCTACAGCGTCTTCACGATGGCCCACGGCCGTTCGAAGGAGGAGTGCGACGCCGTCCTCGACGCGATCGCCGCCGAGTGCGGGATCGGGCCGGACGACCGCGCCACCCTCTACTCCTCGACCGAGTACAAGAAGATCCGCCTCCACTACTTCACCGAGGACTACGCCCGCTGGGAAGCGGAACACTCCTGACGCGGGCGCCGGCGCAGCCGTGAGCGACCACTTCGAGCGTGCGCAGCAGGTACTTCCCGGAGGGGTGAACTCGCCGGTCCGGGCGATGCGGCAGATTGGCCGCGACCCGGTCTTCGTCGACCGCGCCGAAGGCTGCTGGCTCTTCGACGTCGAGGGCAACCGCTACATCGACTGGATCGGCTCCTGGGGGCCGATGATCCTCGGCCACGCCGAGCCGGCGGTAGTCTCGGCGGTGATCGAGGCCGCCAAACGGGGCACCAGCTTCGGCGCCGCGACCCTGCAGGAGGTCCAGCTGGCCGAGGAGGTGGCGGCGCGGATGCCTTCGGTGGAGATGGTGCGGATGACCAGCTCCGGGACCGAGGCGGCGATGAGCGCGGTGCGGCTGGCGCGGGCGATCACCGGCCGCGAGGTGGTGGTCAAGTTCGCCGGCGCCTACCACGGCCACTCCGACGGCCTGCTCGCCGACGCCGGCTCGGGGATGGCGACGCTGGGGGTCCCCGGCAGCCCGGGGGTGACCGCGGCACAGGCGGCGGCGACCGTGGTGGTGCCGTGGAACGATCCCGACGCGGTCAGCCAGGCGCTTGCCGAGCACGAGGTAGCGGCGCTGCTGGCCGAGCCGATCGCGGCCAACATGGGCGTCGTCCCGCCCGCCGAGGGCTTCCTCGAGTTCCTCCGCGAGGCGACCCAGAAGGCGGGTGCGCTGCTGGTCTTCGACGAGGTGATCACCGGCTTTCGCGTCGCCCGCGGCGGGGCGCAGGAACTGCTCGGCGTCGAACCTGACCTGACCGTGATGGGGAAGGTGATCGGCGGTGGCCTTCCTGCTGCGGCCTACGGCGGCCCGCGCGAGCAGATGGAACGGATCGCCCCCGCCGGCGACGTCTACCAAGCGGGAACCCTCTCCGGGAGCCCGCTCGCGGTGGCGGCGGGATTGGCAACGCTGGAGCAGCTCGACGCCGCCGCCTACGTCCGCCTCGGCGAGCTGACCGACCGCCTGGCCCGCGGCTTCGAGCGATTGGCGGCCGACCGACCGCTGCAGGTCGCCTCGGCCCCCGGCCTCGTCACCCTCTTCTTCAGCCCGGTCCCGGTGGTCGACTTCGCCACCGCGACCGCCTCCGACACCGAGGCCCACGCCCGCTTCTGCCGCGCCCTGCTCGAGCGCGGCGTCTACCCACCGCCGGCCCAGTACGAGGCCTGGTTCGTCTCCCTCGCCCACGACGACGCGACGATCGACCAGACGCTGGAGGCCGCCGCCGAAGCCCTCGACGAGGCGCTCCGGTGAGCGCTCTGCAGGCGCTGGCCGATCAACTCCGCGCCGAGGCGACGCCGATCGCGCCGCACGTGATCGACCCGGCCGAGCCCTCGCAGCTGGGGGAGCTGGCGGGCGGCGGTGAGTATGCGCTGGTCGTCGAGGCGGTCCGCGAGGGCTACCTCCTCCACTACCAGCAGCCCCGCCTCCTCGCCGGCCACGACTCCGACCTTGCCCTGTTGGCCGGCGACTACCTCTACGCCCTCGGCCTCGACCGCCTCGCCGCCCTCGGCGACACCCGCTCGGTCGCCCTCCTCTCCGACCTGATCAGCGACTGCGCCCGCCTCCAGGCCGAAGGGGAAACCGCGCCGATCGAGAACCTCTGGCGCAGGGCGGCGGAGGAGATCGACCCCTCCTCCGGAGGGTCCGGAAGTGTGACGCAAGTCACAGCCCCTAATCAATAGACTTCAAAGCCCTACGCGAATCGACTGTGGCTGACGACGCAAAACAGGTAAACGGGGTCCAAGAGCCCCCCATGCAGGAGCGGGCGAAGCCCGACCCGCCCGGCTATTTCGAGGGCGAGTCGATGACGCGCCGCCGCGCCTTCACCGTGGGCGCTCAGGCGCTTGGCGGCCTTGCCGGCGCCGGGATCATCCTGCCCGCCGTCGGCTTCGCGGTCGCCCCGATCTTCCACCGCGGCAAGGAGCGCTGGGAGGCCGTCGGCCCCGTCTCCGACTTCGTCGAGGACACCTACCGCCAGGTCGTCTTCACCGAAACCGAGGGGATCGGCGACGCCGGCAAGACCACCGCCTACGTCCGCAAAAGCTCGAAGGAACTGGGCGAAGAATCGGGCAAGTTCGTCGCCGTCTCCAATCGCTGCGCGCACCTCGGCTGCCCGGTCCGCTTCGTCGAGGCGGCAGGCAACTTCATCTGCCCGTGCCACGGCGGCGTCTACGACTTCCAGGGCAAGCG
>JBQCHW010000020.1:0-7539 GCA_051954315.1 Solirubrobacterales bacterium | reverse complement strand
TCCTCATCGGCCTGCAGCTGCCGGTGATCGTCGACGGCCTCAAGGAAAGCGGGATCGACGCCGGCCAGGCGATCGCCGACGGCCTCCTCGTCACCGCCCTGGTGATCGCCACCCGCTTCGCTTGGAGCTTCGGCGTCACCTGGATCATCCGTGCGATCGACCGCCGCCCGCGGCAGCGCGAACTCCGCACCGGCTGGCAGCTGCGGACCGTCGCCGCTTGGTCGGGGATGCGCGGCGCGGTCTCGCTCGCGGCGGCACTGGCGCTGCCGCTGACCACCGACGCCGGCGACCCGCTCCCCGGCCGCGACCTGATCCTCTTCATCACCTTCGCGGTGATCCTCTTCACGGTCGTCGGCCAAGGGCTGACGCTGCCGGCGCTGATCCGCCGCCTCGACGTCGCCGAGGACGGCTCAGAAGAGGAACACGAGGAGGTGCGCGCCCGCCTCACCGCGGCCGGGGCTGCGCTCGAACGCCTCGACGAGCTCGCGGTCGAGGAATGGACCCGGGAGGAGACGATCAAACGGGTGCGGGCGCTCTATGAATTCCGCCGTCGCCGCTTCAAGGTCCGGGCCGGGAAGATCGAGGACGAGGACGGGATCGAGGACCGCTCGGTCGCCTACCAGCAGCTGATGCACGAGCTCTACGCCGCCCAGCGCAGCGCCCTCGTCGATCTCCGCGACAGCGGCCGGATCTCGGCCGAGGTGATGCGCCGGGTCGAGCGCGAGCTCGATCTCGAAGAGGAGCGGCTCGAGGTCTAGCTGGGTGCGCCGCTCAGCCGGCCGGCGCCGGCACCTGCGAGGCCATCTGCTGGTAGCCGGCGGCGCTCGGGTGGACGCCGGTGTCGCCGCTGATCACCCAGGGCGGCCCGCCGCTCGCCGGCCCCTTGCAGAAGGAGAGCGGATGCAGGATCGCCAGCTCCTTCTGGGTCGGCGCCGACTGCACGCTCGGCCCGTCGACCTTGTACCCGAGCCGCGAGCAGCTGAAGGTCGAGGGATAGACCGGCGAGATGTCGATGCCGACGTCGAAGTGGGGCGGCGTCACCACCTGCAGCCGCTGCGGGTTCACTTCCGCGGCGACGGCGGCGATTTCACTGTTCATCAGTTCCACCATCTCGGCGATCTGGGTGGCGCTGTAGGCGAGCGCGATCGACGGCACCGAGAGGTGGTACCGCATCAGGTAGATGGTCGCGTCGGTGTGCTGGACGAGGTCGGTGTAGAGGGCCTCGAGGTTTTCCCTCAGGTGCACCCCGGCGAAGGCGCGCCGGATGCATTCGCTGTAGCCGCCGAAGATGTCCGAGTAGATCGCGCAGCCCATGTTGTCGAGCCCGAACAGCATCTGGTCGAGCAGCGGGTTGGCGCCGATCGTCATCAGCAGGTAGTCGGGGTCTTCGGCCTCGACCTGTTGGGTCGTCTTGTGGAACTCGCCGCCGGGCGCCCAGTCAGAGGGTTCGGAGCCGCTGACCGCGAGGTTCTCGAAGTTGGTGATCCCGTGTTCGTTCGCCCACTGCGCCGCCCAGGAGATGTTGTTGGAGAGGCCGTAGTCGGGGGCGTAGACGACTTCGGGGTTCTTGCTGCTCGTGTTCAGCGAGTTCGACGAGCAGGCGTCGTTGAAGACCTTTTCCGCCGGGCGGCATTCGAGCAGGTGCCCGATCGTCATCGGCGTTCCGTTGCTGTAGTAGCCGAAGCCGGCGGTGACCGAGTCGCCGAGGGCGCGGACGACGGCGCCGGTGGCGGTGCCAACCGTGACTTCGACGTCGGAGGCAAGCGGCGCTTCGGCGGAGCTCCGCGCGCCTCCGCCACCGAGCGGTCGACCGACCAACCGCAGCGGGTCGCTGCCGCGGAAGCGGCGCGGAGCGCTGTAGACGAGGCGCCCGTGGCGAATGCGGGCGCTGCCGTGCTCGGGGCTCCCGGCAAGGCGCCAGCGGACCGCGCTCCCGCAGACCGGCAGCGGAACCGAGACGCGCCGACCCGGCCGCAGCTTCAGCTTCGGGACATCGCTGCAGATCAGGCGTGGGGCCGGCCCCAGCCGCTGCTCCAGCTCGCTGACCGAGTGGAGCTCCTTCTTGCCGTCGCCGTTGACGTCCGCTCCGCCGGGCGCCAGCACCCGCACCTGGAGGCCGTCGCGGAGGCGGGCGCTGAGTGCGGAGTCGAGGCCGATCCGGTGGACGAAGGTGAAGCCGCGCCGCTTCTCGGGCCTGTGGCGGGGGCCGCTGCTGACGACCTCATGCGTCACCAGGGTGCGGACGAAGCCGCTGCCGGGATCGGTCAGCCGCACCCGCACCTCGGCGAGCCGGCCGGAGAACTCGATCGGGTAGCGGACCGGCACCAGGATCGAGGCACGGCCGTTTGACGTGGCGGCGAGGCCGACCTGGCGGACCGACACCGACTTCGGCGGCTGCAGCCGGATCGACCCGGCGCTCGCCGTCGCCGGCAGCGCCGCGAGCAGGGCGATCGTGAGGGGTGCGAGCAGGTAGCGGGTCCGGTTCATCAGAGCGGTTCTTTACGGCTTGCCGCGCCGGTAGAGCCAGCGCTGGAAGAACGGGTCGAGGTCGCGCCCGGAGATCTTCTCCGCCAGGCCGGTGAATTCCTTGATCGTGCCGCTGCCGTAGCGATGCCCTTCCGCCCACTCGCGCAGCACCCGCAGCATCGGCTGCGTCCCGATCTTCAGCCGCAGCGCCTCCAGCGCCATCGCCCCACGTATATAGATGGACGGCCCGAAGAGGTTCTTGGCGCTGCCGGGATGGGCCGAGGGCGGGTTCCAGAACTTCGTGTTCGAAGCGGGCACCCGGTAGAGGCGGTTGAAGATCGCGTGGGCGCTGCGGCGCCCGTGCTGCTCGGCGTAGTACCACTCGGTCCAGGTCGCAAAGCCCTCGTTGAGCCAGATTTCCGGCCACCGCTTCAGCCCGACCGAGTCCCCGAACCACTGGTGCGCGGTCTCGTGAACGACCGTGGTCAGGTCCGGCACGTAAGGGTAGATCGGCCGGCTCTGGGTCTCCAGCGCGTAGCCGAGGCCGGGGGCGTAGTCGACGATCGAGCCCGCCGATTCGAAGGGGTAGGGGCCGTAGACCCCGCTCTCGAAGCGAACGATCTTCGGCAGGCTCGCGAGGACGGGTGCGGAGCGCTTGGCCAGGCGCGGGTCGACCAGCGTGTAGGCGGGCCACCCTTGGATGTGGCTAGAGACAATCTTGCCGCGGCCGATGTCGAGGACGGCGAGGTAGGGGCTCATCGGCCGGCTTTCCCGCCACTCGTAGGTGGTCCGCCCGCGACGGCGGGAGACGAGGTGCCGGCGGCCGTTGCCGACCGCCTTCAACCGCTCGGGCACGGTGACGATGACATCGAAGGCGGCCTTGTCCCCCGGGACGTTGTTGCAGGGGATCCAGGCCGCGGTCCCCTGCGGCTCGCCGACCGCGAGCACGCCGTCGTCGGTCGGGTACCAGCCCTCCTGGGTGCCGTCGGGGTCGGTAACGGTTGGCGGCACGCCGCTGTAGTCGACGGTGACGGTGAAGTATTCGCCCGGCGGAACGGGGCGCTTCGGCTGCACGATCAGCTTGTCCCCGGCGCGGCTGAACCCCGCCCGCTCCCGGTCCACCCGTACCTTCTGCACCCGCGGCCCGGAGAAGTCAAGGGAAAACCGCTTCAGCTGCCCTTCCGGGAACGCGTACATGGTCGCTTCCGCGTCGACACCCCGGGTGGCGGCGTGGTAGTCAAGCCGCACTTCGTAGGAGCTGGCGTCATAGCCGCTGTTTCCGGCGTGGGGGAAGAACGGTTCTTGGAGGATCCCGCCCGCTTGTGCCGAGGGCGCAGCAGAAGCCATGACGGACAGGCAGATGACAGCGAGACTGAATCGCAGCGCGCGCAAGGGCGCATCCTACGATCAGCCGTCGGTCAGCGAAAGCTCATCGGGCATGAGAGAGGAAGCAGGCTCTTCCCAGAGGACTTCGTTGAGCTGGATCAGGCAAGCGTCGACGAGTTGAAGGTTGCCGCCAGATCGCATCCGGCCGCGGTTTCCGTCCAGGAGCGCTGAGAACCAGGTGTTCATCGTTCCCACCGCGGAACCGTTGACGTTCATCTCGTGCGGCTGGTCGCACCGAATTGCTCCGCCCGCGCCGACAACCAACTGAAGCGGCTCGACGGTCCTGTGTCCGTATTTGTCCATCGGGCTCGCAACGCCGAGGTTGAGGCTCGTTCCCGCGTACTCCGGCAGCATGAGCAGCGGCAGTGCCACGCGGAGGAGCGTCGCCATCTCGGAACCTGTCAAACCCGTGGGTTCGCCGGTGAAGAGGTAGCGGTGGCGCCAACGACCGAGGCTCGCTATCAGCGCCATCCGCCGACGGCCATGCTCGGTCATCTCGTAGCGTCTGCCATGGCCGCTGGGTGGGCAAGCAAGCAGGAGGCCGCCATCGCTGAAGATGCGCATTCGTCGGGTCACCTGGTGAAAGGTGAGGCCGTGCGGTCCCCCGGCGAGCTGGGTCAGGGTCTGGGGTTCACGGCTGAGGCGCTCTACGAACCCGGATCCCCAAAGCTGGCTCAACAGATTCAGCGGACTCCATGATTGGACGGGATTGCCGGGGGAGGGCAGACGCGCCTCAAAGGTGGCGGCGAATTTCCTGAGCAGGCGGTAGAGGTTTCGCCCGGCCGGCTCGGTGAGGCTGAGGATGACTGTGGAGGGAACCCCCTTTTCCTCGAGCCGGTGGACCAGCTCTCTTTCCGTCAGCTTGCCCGCATACCTATAGACGCTGCGCTCGGAGACATGGTGAAGTTGCCGCGTCAGCTGTTCGGTGCGCAAGGGACGCGGACCGAGGGCCATCAAGACCTCACCCCCCGAACCCGCGCCGATCAACTGCAGGATGCCCGCGATTGAGGAGTCCGCCCCGCCGAGGTTCGCCCAATCTCTCGCGTCTAGCTGGCCATCCTCGGGAATCTCATCACGTTCCTGAATAGAACCACGTTAGCCCTGTTTCGGCGAGCTGACAAGAGGTGTGTGGTGGATCTGGCAGTCCATGGACTCCGCGAAATACCTCGATTTCCAGGTCTATCACCCATCCTCCCCGGCTGCCTAAGAGGGCGGTTGAACGTCGGTCCAGACCTTCAACGTTACCTTCACAGGTACTGCGCAATCAGTTAGCCGCCGAAAGAACCTGCCTCTCAAGCGGCATGACAGATCCGACCGGGCGATTCCTGTCACCCCGGGGGACGTGGCAAAAGCGCTCCCGTCCAAGGAAAAACCCGGGCCCGCAAACTTACGCAGGGAGATGTTCAAAAAGAACGCTCGAATCGCGCGTGCCGCACCTTGCTCAATTCGATGCACAGGTATACAAGCCCTACATCCACTCGAATCAAGTGGATGCAAAAGAGCCCCCGAGGCACCGGTCACAAAACGAGCGCCCCAGGGGCAGAACATCAAGGAGGAAGTATCTCAAATGGCTAAGAAAATCACCATGGCCTGCATGGCCCTCGTTGCCCTGGCGGCTTTAGCGCTGCCGGCAGCGGCGTCCGCGACGAACCGACCGTCGCTCGTTGAGAGCGGCACCGCTGTTGCTGTGGGCACCACGATCGTGGGGACACCCGTCGGCAACACCCTGTTCAACGACACATCCGGCAACGCCCTCACGACTTGCACGCCCTCAGCCGGCACAACCAAGATGACAGGGACTGTTACGAAAAACAGCAGCTCGACGGTTGAAGGTGAAATCACGACAGTCGACTTCGCCGGGACCGGGAGCAAAGTCGCAGCGGAGCCCGAGCCCGAGTGCACAGGCACCTTCGGGAACGTCAGTGTCACAGTGCCCGGCACCCTGCAGATCAAGTCTACGGCGCTCATGGCCACAGACGAATTCCAGATCAACACCAAAGGCTCGACGAAGGTCAAATTCATCCTCAACTCGACAACCATTGGGGAATGTGAATACGAAAGCCTCAACCCGGTCAAGGGAGACGTCACCACAAGCGCTACCACAGCAGCGCTGACCGTGAGGAACACCTCGGCGGGAAGCGGTTCGAAACTGATCAGAGGCGGCTTCTTCTGCCCGTCTAGCGGTCAGCTGGCTATGACGTTCCACCTCGAGACAGAGAATGGCACGTCGCTCGGGATTGTTGAAGGCCCGTAGTAGACGAAGTAGGTAAGGCGACAAGTGAGAGGTCGCCTAGGCGACCTCTCACTCTTAAATAGATCGACATCTAACGTACGTGACCAAACCAAACGAGGTACTCGAGTGGTTTTAATTTCGCAGGGGAAGGCGGGGAAGTAATGAGCTCGACGCGAGTTGCCGCAGTGAGAGCCGCATTGGTCGCTGTCATTTGCTGCAGTTGCAGCCTTGGCGCTTCTTCGGCAGCAAGTGCCGCTGCTTGCCCGAACGAAGAAGTCAGGTTCGGTCCCTCCCACGCACTTCCGGACTGTCGTGCCTATGAGCTGGTGAGCCCCAGGAATTCCAACGGCCGACTCCTGGAGGCTCTAAAGACCTTCGGTGTTCCGGCCAGCCGTCAGGTCATCCCGACTGAACTTGCCTCGCCGAATCGCGACAGCGTGGTGTATCTCAGCTTCAACTCGGCGCTGCCCGGGGTGCAGGGGGCGACCGGCGTGGCAGATACCTACGAGGCCGAGCGCGCTGCGGCGGGCTGGGCAACCACGCGACATCTTTCGCTCCCAGGGTCGCAAACTCGCATCGATATACCCCAAGGTGTCTCCCCTGACCATCTGTTCAGTGCCAGTGAGGTAGTCGACGTCAGTAGTCCCTTAAATGTAAAGAAAGTACCCACCTTCTACCTCGGCGAGCCAGACGGCAGCTACGAGTGGATCGGCGCAGGCAGCCTTGGCTCCGAACCCTTCGCTCAGCCGCGCTTCCTGGGCGAAGGCGGTCACCACATCGTCTTTTCGACGGGTCATGGGCTTCTGCAGAGCTTCGTGTGCGTTGGAACCACTGCCTGCGAAGTACGCCAGCTCGAGCCGGATGCAGCGCCTACCGGCACGGGTACGGTGTACGACCGCGAAGCCGATGGGGAAACCCACGTTATCTCGCTCCTGCCTGGAGAGGTGCCCCAGGAAGCCGGCCAGGAGGCGATCTGGAAGGGGACCTCGAAAGACGGTTCCGCTACCGCCTTTGAAATCGACGGGACGCTGTATGTCCGCGTGAACGACGAAGCGACGCTCGAAGTTGCCGCGGGCAACCCGATTTTCGCCGGCCTCTCCGACGACGGCCGCTACCTCTTCTACGTCGCCCCTGGCTCAGCCGAGGCCGGTGTCATCCACCGCTTCGACACGATGAGCGAAGAAGACGTCGTCGTGAATTCCGGGGGTCAGGGAGCAATCGTAAATGTCTCCGGAGACGGCGGACACGTCTACTTCATCTCCGAAGCACAGCTGGACGGGATCAAAGGTGAGGCCGGTAAACCCAATCTCTATGTCTGGAGCGGCGGCTTCCCCGAATACGTCACTACCGTTGCCGCCAGCGACCTCGATCACACCTCCGGGTCGATCCCCGGGCTTCCGGCACTGGACAACTGGACGTCGGGAGTCATCGACGGGCAGGCCTTCGACGAACGG
>JBQCHW010000019.1:0-2829 GCA_051954315.1 Solirubrobacterales bacterium | reverse complement strand
CGCTGCGGCTGGGCGGCCTCGGTGACGACCCTCTCCCCCGCCGGCCTCTGGTCCCGCCCGCTCGGCGAGCCGCAGGGCGGCGGCGCCCGGATGATCCTCCGCGGCTCGCCCTGGCTGAAGGCGGCCCGCCCCTTCCTCTCGGTCGCTTTGCAGTTGCCGCAGACGCGCGCCGCCGCCTTCCAGTCGATCGCCGCCCACCCGGAGCGGATCCCGCCCGACGCCGCCCGCGACCTCGTCGTCGGCTGGCTCGACGGCGAGGGTTACGACGCCGCCAACCGGGCGATGCGCAACCACGTCTTCGACCCCAGCGGCTACCCGACCGACGTGCCGGTGACGATCGCCTGGTGCGAGAAGGACCGCCTGCTCGGCCCACCGAAACCGCACCGCCGCCCCGCCGGCTCCCGCTTCCTCGTCCTCCCCGGCGTCGGCCATACCCCCACCTGGGACGACCCCGAGCTGGTCGCGCAAACGCTCCTCGAGGGCAGCGCCGTAACCTCAACGCCCTAACGAACGAAGGAGGAGCAGTGATCGTCGAGAGGACCGAGAACCCGATGTGGCTGTCGAACGCCTACCTGGTCGCCGACCCGGAGCGCAAGACCGGCGTCATCATCGACGGCAACGACGACCTCGGGCCGCTGCTCGAGCGCGCCGAGCGCGACGGGATCGAGATCACCCACATCCTCGTCACCCACCCCCACCCCGACCACGTCGCCGGCCTCAGCGAGGCGCGGGCGCAGCTCGGCAACCCGCCGCTGGTCGCCCACGAGGCGACCGCCGCCGAGCTCGACGACGAGGTCGAGGTCATCCTCGGCGACGGCGACACCCTCGACGCCAACGGCATCGACATCGAAGCGATCTTCACCCCCGGCCACGCCGCCGGCCATCTCGCCTTCCTCGTCGACGCCACCGACGTCTTCACCGCCGACGTCCTTTTCAAAGGGACCGTCGGCGGCACTATGGCCCCCGGCGCCTCCGGCTTCGCCGACCTCAAGTCATCGGTGATGCGCCTGCTGGAGCTTCACCCCGAGACCAAGGTCCACCCAGGCCACAAAGAGCCGACCACGGTCGCCGAGGAGTGGGAGCACAACCCCTTCGTGCGGATCTGGCGCGGCCTCGACTCGACCGGCGACGAGCAGGTGACCGTCTGGGGTCGCCCCGCGACCCTGAAGCTCTGGGCCCCCGACTACGACGGCGGCAACAAGGCCTGGATCGTCTTCGGCGACTCCGGCGAGGAGGCGATCGTCGGCGGCTCGCAGGTGGAGAGATAGCGAGTCTGTGAAAACCCTCCTTCAAGAGGGGTTTTCACAGACTCAGCGCGGGGCGGCGACGCGGAACGCGTAGCGGTTGCCGAGCTTGCGGGTGAATTGCGACTCTGTTGCGCCGGCGCCATCGGTGGCGCGGGCGTAGACGGTGTAGCGACCGGGCGGCAGGGTGCCCTTGAACTTGAAGGACCACTTGCTCGTGCCCTTGGCGGTTAGCCAAACCTGCGGGCACTGCCCGCCCTTCGCCTTCACACGCTTGAACCTGAGCTTCGCGTTCTTCAGCGCGAAGCAGCGCACCCGACCGGCCGAGGCCTTGGCTTTGGCCCCGGCGCGTACCTTCCGCACCAGCGCGATCTGAACCTTCTGGACGCCGTTGCCGTCGGGATCGCCAGCCGTCCCGAAGAACCCCTTCAGCTTGCCGACCTTCACCTTCTTCGGGACCGGCTTCATCCTCGCGTGGGCGGGCTGGTTGATCGGTGCCGGGGAGCTGATCGGAATCGGGGCCGCTTTGGGCGGCCGCGGGTCGCCGAGGTATCGCGTGACTTCCGCCGCGGTGACGTTATTGCCGAGGTAGGCAGTGCTGAGGGTGACCAGGCGTTCTTCGGGATCGAGCGCCGCGGCCTCGAAGACGTCGCCGAATGGGGCGGCCGGACCGCGGAGCGCTTGACCGCCGCTGCCGAATCCCGGGTCGAGGGTGCCGTCGGGCCGGAGCCGCAGCAGCGCCGTCGACTCATTGCTTTCTTCCGGGTAGTAGAAGCCGGCGAGCAGGACCTTGCCGTCGGGCGTCACCTCCACCGCGTCGGCCGCCTCGTCGCCAGGCGCGACCTGCCGGCTGAAGATGCCGTTCTCGCCGAAGGAAGGGTCCGGTTCGCCGTCGGCCAGGTAGCCGACCGCGGCGAACTTCTGGTCGTAGCCGGGGGAGGCGACGGTCTCGTCGTAGCCGTATCCCGAGGCGACGATGCGGCCGTCGGGCCGGAGGGCGAAGTCGGTGATCCGTCCCCCCAACGTCGGGTCGCCCGGGATCGGCGTGGTCACGATCCCGTCGCCGCCACCGAAGCCGGGATCGAAGCCTCCGCCCGGCAACAGCTTGACCAGCGTGAACCCCTTGCCTCCACCGGAGCCGTTTTCGTCGCCGAGTAGGACGCTGCCGTCGCCGAGCAAGGAGACGGCGACTCCCTCGTCATCGCCGACGGCCGTTTCCACTTTCACGGAGCCGGTACCACCGAAGCTCGGGTCGGGGCTGCCGTCTTGCCGCAGGACGACGACGCCGAGGGCTTCCTCGCTAGCGGGGAGTTCGGCCGTGCCGGTCGCCGCGATCCTTCCGTCAGAACCGATCGCAACCGCGTAGGCCTCGTCTTCGAGCGCGCCCACCGGGACGATTTCCACCCCGTCGCCGCCGCCGAAGCTGGGATCCGGCATCCCGTTCTCCAGGTAACGGGCGATGAAGAAGTCGAAGTTGACGGTGCCTTTGGCGCCGCCGGCGACGACGATTTTGCCGTCGGGCTGGATCGCCACGGCACGGGCCTCGCTGCCGCCGGGCACGACCGTCGTCAGATCGGAAGAGCAC
>JBQCHW010000018.1:0-2944 GCA_051954315.1 Solirubrobacterales bacterium | reverse complement strand
AAGACGCTGGGGATGATGTAGTCCTCGGAGAGGTCGGCCTCGGAGACGGCCATCGCGATGCCTTTGGCCGCCGCCAGCTTCATCTCCTCGGTGATGCTGGGGGCGCCGGCGTCGAGGGCGCCGCGGAAGACGCCGGGAAAGGCGAGGACGTTGTTGATCTGGTTCGGGTAATCGGAGCGGCCGGTCGCCATGATCCGCACGTAGGGGGCGGCGTCCTCGGGCATCACCTCGGGGGTCGGGTTGGCCATCGCGAAGACGATCGCGTCGTCGTTCATCTTCGCCAGGCTCTCGGCCTGGATGATCCCGGGGCCGGAGAGGCCGATGAAGAGGTCCATTCCCTCGATCGCCTCGTCGGGGGCGCCGCTCACCTTGTCGGGGTTGAAGGTCTCGGCGAACCAGCGCTTGGTCGCGTTCATCTCGCCCGATGCGTAGTCCTCGCGCTCGGTCGAGAGGGCGCCTTTGCGGTCGCAGCCGACGATGTGGCTGACCCCTGCTTCCTGCATCATCTTCGTCACCGCTACCCCCGCCGCGCCGAGGCCAACCACCAGCACCCGCAGCTGCTCGATCGGCTTGCCGGTGATCTTCAGCGCGTTGAACAGCGCCGCCATCGTCACGATCGCGGTTCCGTGCTGGTCGTCGTGGAAGACGGGGATGTCGAGGCTCTCCTTGAGCCGGTCCTCGATCTCGAAGCAGCGCGGGGCCGAGATGTCCTCGAGGTTGATGCCGCCGAAGGTCGGGGCCATCAGCTCGACCGCGCGGACGATCTCGTCGGCGTCCTGGGTGTCGAGGCAGATCGGGAAGGCGTCGACGCCGGCGAACTCTTTGAAGAGCATGCACTTGCCCTCCATCACCGGCATCGCCGCCTCGGGGCCGATGTTGCCGAGGCCGAGCACGGCGCTGCCGTCGGAGACGACCGCGACCGTGTTCTTCTTGATCGTGTACTCGAAGGCTTTGCTGCGGTCGGCGTGGATGTCCATGCAGACGCGGGCGACGCCGGGCGTATAGGCCATCGAGAGGTCGTCGCGCGTTTTCACCGGGTACTTGTTGCGCATGTCGATCTTGCCGCCCCGGTGCATCTGCATCGTCCGGTCGACGTAATCCAGGACCCGGGCGCCCCGCGTGGACCCGATCGCCCGCAGGATCTTCTCCCAGTGGTCGCGGTCGGCGGCGTCGATCGTGAACTCGCGGACCCGTTTCCCCTCCGGCCCCGCCCCCGGCACCAGATCAACCCCCTGCAGCTGCCCACCCGCCTCGGCGATCGCCGCCGTCAGCCGCCCCAGCGGCTCCTGGCGGGCATCGAGCTCGACGCGAATCGTGACGCTGTACTGGGCGCTGACAGCCATGGGCGGCTATCGAATCAGATTGTGGGCGCCGGCCTGCCTTTCGACTGCGAGCTGCCTTAGGGTCCTGCGACTAATGAACCTGCGTTGCGCCATTTGCCTGTGCCTGCTCGGGACCATCACGGGGGTCAGCGCGCCGCCGGCCGCTGCGGAATCCCTGTTCCCGCCCGGCGGCTTCCGGCTCGCAGCCAGCAACGGCTACTCGATACATGCGCTCTCCTACGACGGGGATCCCCGCGGCGACCGCGATGCGCTCATCCTCTTCGTCGGCCGCAAGGATGCGGGGGTCACCTATGGCGCCTTCCGCCATGTAGAGGTCACCGAGACGACGATCGCCGCCGACCTCGGCCGCCTCGGCTCCATCGACCTCCATTTCGTTCCTACGGGCCGGCCGAAGAAGGAACACGCGAGCTGCGATCGACAGCAGTTTGCCTTCGATTCCGGTTTCTACGAAGGCCGGATCGACTTCGAGGGGGAGGAAGGATTCACCGAGGTCCACGCCTCGCGGGCTCCCGGGGAACTGCGGGTGGGGCTGAGTTTCATCTGCTCGGGAGGCCCGGCGGTCGAAGGTGCCGGAGGGCACTCCCCTGGCGCTCTCCTCCGGACCCGTCGTCATTGGCCCAAAGGCAACCTCTCGTTCGAAGTGAAAACGAACTCGCACACTCGACCGGCTTATTTTCAGGCCTCGATCGAAGAACGCAGTCCAGCGATGGCCGTATTTCGCAGCGTGGGCGCCACCGGTGCCCCCGCGGCCTTCAGCTTTGACGTCCCAGCTCAGAGTGCGCGAATGGCGCCGCCGGGGCCATTCGCGGGCGCCGCCCGCTTTGAGAGGGGCGGAAAAACGCCCGGGCACCTGCAGGGAAGCCTCACCGTGGACCTCCCAGGTCGCTCCGATGTCTCCCTGATCGGAACTCGCGGCAGCCTGTCTCGCTACGTCGCCAACCCCAGCCACCCGTTCCGGTCGCAGAGGCGCCCAGCCCTCTCCCCGTGGCTTTCGACGAACCCTTCGCTGACCGCATTCGCGCCGTCCTCGCTTCTCGCCCCGAACTGACCGAGCGGAGAACCCGAAGCCGCGCTGAGGGACGAAAAAGCAGCGGGGTAGGGGGAGAGGTCACAAGCGTGTCGCCTTTGTTCGGATATGCCGAACAAAAGCGACACGACCGACGCCGGGATCGCTCAGGTTGCGGCGCGGCAGCACGGAGTCATCACTTCGAAGCAACTCGCAGAGGTGGGACTTGGGAGGGCGGCGATATCCGAAAGGGTGAGCCGTGGGCGATTGCATCGCCTCCACCGTGGCGTCTACGCGGTGGGTCACCGCGCTCCAAGTTGGCACGGACGCTGGATGGCCGCCGTGCTCGCTTGTGGAGCCGGCGCGGTCCTGAGTTATCACTCCGCCGCGGCGCTCTGGGACCTACTCAAGCCGATCAGCGGCTCAATCCACATCTCGACTCCCGCCACCTCCGGTCGCAAGCGGCAACGCGGCATCCACCTACACCGTTGTCCCTCGCTCTCAACGCCCCGAGAGCCCTAAAACAAAAAAGCCAAACCACCCCAAAAAAAAATTGGAAGGAAAAAGCACCAAAAACACCCCCCCCCCCACAAAA
>JBQCHW010000017.1:0-3622 GCA_051954315.1 Solirubrobacterales bacterium | reverse complement strand
CTCGCCGGCACCGTGCTTCTCGCCGGCTCACCGGCGGTCGGGCGAGTGATCGAGTCCGCACACGCCGAGGAATAGCCGCGACCAGTTCGGGTAGATGATCCGGTTTCGCTGGTAGATTTCCCGCGCCTCCGGCGATCCGGTGTCTAGTCCCGCCGAGGCAGGTCCCAGCACCAGCCACCCCCAGCAAGGAGCCACCGTGGGCGCCGCAGAGAACACTCTGCCCGACGCGAGCAAGTTCGCGATTGGGTTCGACCACCGCGACCGCGGCCGGCTGTTCGAGCTCTGGACGGAGGTCCTCGACTCCGAGCAGTGGTCGGAGGGCGCCAAGCTCAAAGCGTTCGAGGAGCGCTGGTCGCAGTGGAACGGGCTGCCGAGCCTCGGCGTCTCGAGCTGGGCCGGCGGCGCCCTGGCGGCGCTGGAGTTCGCCGGGGTGCGGGGCGAGACCGTCCTTTGCCCCTCCAACACCTTCATGGCGACGCCGCTGGCGGCGATCAACGCTGGTGCCAAGATCGAGTTCGTCGACTGCAACCGCGAGGACCTCTGCATGTCCTTCGAGGACTTCGAGCGCAAGGCCGAGCGACACAACCCGCGCGCCGCGATCCTCGTCCACATCGGCGGTCACATCGCCTTCGATGCCGAGAAGATCGCCGCCTACTGCCGCGACCACGGGATCTTCCTGCTGGAGGATTGCGCCCACGCCCACGGCGCCGACTGGAACGGCTCCAAGCCGGGCGGCTTCGGCGCCGCCGGCGTTTATTCCCTCTACGCGACGAAGACGGTCTCGACCGGCGAGGGCGGCGTCCTCGTCTCCGGCAACCCCGACCTGATCGAGTTCGCCGCCAAGTTCCGCAACTACGGCAAGTTCGAGCACGATGTCGACGGCCTCAACTTCCGGATGAGCGAGTTCACCGCCGCGCTCGGCCTGGTCCAAGCCGAGCGGATGGAGGAGATCGTCGCCTGGAAGAACGAGTACGCCCGCGAGCACCTCGACCCGCTGCACCCGGCTCGCCTCGAGTTGCCCGAGGGGATGACCTCGGGCTTCTACAAGTACATCGTCTTCGAAGAGCTGGAGAAGAGCACCGGCAAGGTCTACGACCAGCCCTGCCACCGGATCATGGGACGCGCCGACGAGCTGCCGAACACCGACTGGGTGGCCGAGAACCACTGGTGCGTGCCGCTCTACTACCGCCCGTCATCGAGAGAAGCGGCCTTGAGCGAGGCGGCGCCGAAGGGAGAGTCATGAGAGTCCTGGTCACCGGAGGGGGCGGCTTCATCGGCTCCCATGTCGTCGATCGCCTGCTCGACCGCGGGATGACGCCGCGTATCTTCGACCTCAGCGCCTCGCCCTACCACTCGCCGCTGGAAGTCGAGACCTTCACCGGCAGCATCACCGACCCCGCCAACCTCGACCTGGCGATGCGCGACTGCGACGCGGTCATCCACCTCGCCGCCGTCGCCGACGTCGGCCACGTCCACGCCGATCCGGTCCTCGCCGAGGAGGTCAACACCAGGGGCACGCTGAACGTGCTCGAGGCCGCCTGCCGGGCGAAAGTCGGCCGCGTCGTCTACGGCTCGACCACCTGGGTCTACAGCGACTGCGTCGAGCAGGAGGTCGACGAGGAGACGCCGATCCCGGCGCCGCGCCACCTCTACACCGCGACCAAGCTCGCCGGCGAGACCTACTGCGCCGGCTACGCCGAGCTCTTCGACCTTGAGAGCACGATTCTCCGCTTCGGCATCCCCTACGGGCCGCGGGCCCGGGCCGCCGGTGTCGTTGCCAAGTTCACCGACCTCGCCTTCGAAGGCAAGGCGCTGACGATCGCCGGCGACGGCAGCACCACCCGCAGCTTCATCTACGTCGAGGACCTCGCCGACGGGATCGTCGCGGCGCTCGCCCCCGAGGCCGCGAGCCGTACCTACAACCTCTCCGGCGAGGAGATCGTGACGATCCTCGAAATCGCCGAGCGGGTGCAGGAAAACACCGACAACTGCGAGATCGTCCACACGCCGCCCCGTCCGGGCGACTTCCCCGGCAAGGTGATCTCCAACGAGCGCGCCCTCGCCGAGCTCGGCTGGAAAGCGGAAACGAACTTCAAGGACGGTGTCCGCCAGTACGTCGAATGGGTGCGTTCGAGCACCCGTCCGCCCGACCCGGTGCCGGGCAAGCGGCCGTCGCTGAACGGCAACGAAGCCGCCGCCGGGGCGCTGCTGGCCGGCGCCTCCCGCTTCACCGAGCGGCCGCCGCGGGTGCTGATCCTCTCGGCCGATATCGGCGAGGGGCACGACCTGCCGGCGCGGATCATCAAGGCCGACCTCGAAGAGGCCTACCCGGATGCGGAGGTGGAGATCGAGAACGGGCTCGAGGCGATGGGGAAGCTGGCCGCCTCGGTCCTGCGCACCGGCTCCAAGATCACCTTCCGCTGGGCTCCCTGGGTCTTCGACGTCCAGTACCGGCTGATCACCAGGTTCGCCCCGACCCGTTGGCTCTTCCAGAGCATCGGCCGGCTGACCTCCACCCGCGGGGTGCTGCGAATGGTCGAGAAGAGCGACCCCGACGTCGTCATCTCCACCTATCCGGGCGTCACCGCGGTGCTCGGGATGCTGCGCGAAAGCGGTCGCCTGCAGATCCCGGTGCAGTCCGCGATCACCGACCTGGCCGGGCTGCGCTACTGGGCCCATCCGGGAGTCGACCTGCACTACGTGACCCACCCGGAGTCGATCGAGGAGGTGGAGAGGCTTGTGGGGCCCGGGACCGTCGAGTGGGCCCGGCCGCCGATCTCACCGGACTTCCTGATGCCGCGAACCCGGCGCGACGCCCGCGAGGCGCTCGGCGTCCCCGCCCACGCGCGGCTGGTCCTCGTCTCCGGCGGAGGCTGGGGAGTGGGTGACCTCGAGGGCGCGATCAAGACCGCCGCCGCCGACGGCGACACCCTCGTCGTCTGCATCACCGGCCGCAACGACGGCCTGCGCGAGCGGCTGGAGCAGCGTTTCGGCGACAACGAGCAGGTGCAGGTGCTCGGCTTCACCGAGGAGATGAGCGACTGGATGGCCGCCGCCGACGCGATGATCCACGCCACCGCCGGGCTGACCGTGCTCGAGGCCCACATCCGCGGCTGCCCGGTCGTCTCCTACGGCTTCTCGGCCGGCCACCTGCGCGCCAACAACGCCGCCTTCGAGCGTTTCGGTCTCGCCGAGGTCGCTCGCTCCGAGCACGAGCTGGAGTCGGTCCTGCGTCACGTCACCCGTGAGCGCCAGGCTCCCGACTCTTCCTTCGCCTCGCTGCCCTCGATCGCCTCGCGGACGCTGGAGGTGCGGCCGCGGGTGAAGCCGCAGCCGGTCTGGCGGGTGCGCGCCGGCCGCACCGCCGCCGCCGTCACCACCGCGGCCCTGGCGCTGATCCTGATGCTCGCCGTCATCCACCGCGAGAGCCCGTGGAAGCCGGTCACCAACCACGTGCACCTCGGCGCCGACGCCGACACGCGCTAGGCGCGGGGACCCTGGCCGGCGCCGTCTGGCACGCCGGTCCTGCCCTCGCCCCGGTCGTGCCGCCGCTCGGGCGGGCGCTCGGCGTCGTCCTGCGCCAGGAGGACCTCGACGGCGTCGCGCTCACCTTCGACGACGG
>JBQCHW010000016.1:0-8485 GCA_051954315.1 Solirubrobacterales bacterium | reverse complement strand
CCTCGAGATCCTCGCCCCGATCCACGAGCACATGACCGGGACGCGCGAGCTCTACGCGCCGCGGGGCCGGCGGTTGGGGGAGGGGGACGTGTTCTCCTTCCCGGAACTGGCCGAGGCGCTGGAACGCTACGCCGACGAAGGCGCCGAGCCTTTCTACAGGGGCGGGGTGGCGGCCGCGATCGGCGACTTCGTCGTCCGCCACGGCGGCACCATCGGCCCCGGCGACCTCGCCTCCTACGAGGCGATCGAGCGCAAGCCGATCGAGACCGCCTTCCGCGGCGTCGAAGTCCTCACCAACCCGCCGCCCTCCTCGGGCGGCATCCTCATCTCCTACTGCCTCGGCCTGCTCGAGCGGCTCGGCCCGACCAGCGGCCCCGAGCAGCTGGTGGCGGCGATGGAAGCGGCCAACTCGCGCCGCGACCTCGCCTTCGCCGAGTCGCTCTACCAGGAGGGAATGGAGGTCGGCTTCCTCGACCCGATCGGGCTCGACCTCGCGGCCGCCGACCTGCTCGGCTCGACCACCCACATCTCAGTCCTCGACGCCGACGGCAACTGCGCCAGCGTCACCTGCTCCAACGGCTCGGGCTCCGGGGTGCTGGTGCCGGGGACGGGGGTGATCCTCAACAACATGCTCGGCGAGGAGGACCTCAACCCGGCCGGGTTCCACCTGATCGCGCCGGGCCGACGGGTGCCGTCGATGATGGCGCCGACCGTGGTCCTGCGCGACGGCGAGATCGTCCTCGCCCTCGGCAGTGCCGGCTCCAACCGGATCCGCTCGGCGATCCTGCAGACGGTGGTCCGGGCGATCGAGCAGGGATTCCCCGTCGACGCCGCGATCGAGGCGCCGCGGCTGCACTTCGAGCAGGGGGTGGTCCAGGCCGAGCCGGGGATCGACGAGGACGCCCTGCGGCGGATCGAGGCTCGCGGCGTCCCGGTAGCGCGGCGGCCGGCGATCAACCTCTTCTTCGGCGGCGTCCAGGCGGTCGCCCGCGACCCCCGCAGCGGCGAGCTCAGCGGCGGCGGCGACCCCCGCCGCGGCGGCGCCGTCGCCTACGCTTGAATTGCCCCGTGGCGGCGGGGCCCAACATCGATTTCGAGGCCGAGGGCCTGCTGGAGGGAGTGGAGGGCGACTCCCGCGCGGCGCGGGTGGAACTGCTCGAAGAACTCGCCGATGAAGGTTGCACGCTGGAGGAGCTAAAGGCGGCTGTTGCCGTCGGCCGGCTGACGCTGCTGCCGGTCGAGCGGGCGCTGGCCGGCGAGGGCCCTCGCTATACGGCGCGGGAGATCGCCGAGCAGGTCGAGCTCGCGCCCGACGTCCTGCAGCGCTTCACCTCGGCGCTCGGAGTGCCCTACGGCGATCCCGACGAGCCGCGCGGCACCGATGCCGACCTCGAGGCGGCGCGGATGGTCAAGGCCTTCATGCAGACCGGCCTGCCTGAAGACGGCCTCCTCGGCGTCGCCCGCACGATCGGGATGGGGACGGCGAGGATCGCCGAAGCCAACCGCGAGCTGATCGTCCGCACCCTGATCCAGCCTGGCGACAACGAGCGCGACGTCGCCCGCCGGTTCGCGGCCGCCGCCGAGTACCTGATGCCGCTTGCCGGGCCGACCGTTGTCTACGCACTGCAGGCGCACCTGGTGGAGCAGATCCGCCGCGACGTGATCGGCGCCACCGATCTCGCCTCGGGAGCGGTCGGCGGCACGATCGAGCTGACCGTATGTTTCGCTGACCTGGTCGAGTTCACCCGTCTCGGCGAGGAAATCGCCCCCGAGGAGCTGGGAATGGTCGCCGGGCGGCTGGAAGAGATGGCGAGCGCCGTCGCCGAGCCGCCGGTGCGGCTGGTGAAGACGATCGGCGACGAGGTGATGCTGGTTTCGACCGAGCCGGAGCCGATGGTCGCGGCGGCCCTCAAGCTGATCGCCGCCGCCGAGGCCGAAGGCCAGCAGTTCCCCTGGCTGCGCGCCGGCATCGCCAGCGGCCCGACCCTGCCCCAGGCGGGCGACTACTACGGCCGCGCCGTCAATCTCGCCAGCCGCCTCACCAACGTCGCCCGCCCCGGCAGCGTCGTCCTCGACGAGGCGACCAAGGAGATCGCCGGCGACGGCTTCGACTACTCCTACGTCGGCGAACGCCGCCTCAAGGGCCTCGACTACCGAGTGAAGATCTTTCGCGCCCGCACCCCGGGCGAACGCCGCGAGGGCGGCCGCGGCCGTTAGTAGAAACCTCTCTCCGCTTTCCAGACCTCGAAGGCCTCCCAGGAAACAGGCTCGAAGCGAACCGTGTTCTCAGTTTCCTGCTTGGTGGTGTAGGGGTAATTTTTGGTCACGACCCGCGCCAAGAGCTTCTTCGAGGTCCCAGGTGGGAGCTCAAATTCCTCGTCCACCTGCCTGAAGTGCAGCAGATGGTTATCGAAGACCCAGTCGTCCACCCGCGGCCTCAGCCGGTCCGTACTCCAGTTGGGTTTGACGATGGCGTCATCGACAACTAGGGCGAGCTCCTCCTCCGAGTAGCCCTGGAAGGGGCCCGTATAGATGGTCCCCGATCGCAGATCGGCGTCGGCGAGGGGCAGATCGGCATATCTGGGCAATCTGGCCTTGATGGACGCATGCCTAAACCGTCCGAGTTTTCCGAAGTCGAATTGATCGATCAGCGTCTTGAAGATCTCTTTCGTCTCGGCGGCGCTCCCGAGCGACATCGCTTGGAGTCTTCCCAGCGGCTCTGGTAACTCCCCTTTGTCGATCTCAGGCACGCACACCGGGATGATCTTGCCGTCCCCCTCCTCCATCCTCGACCAAGAGGCGCCGACCTCGAACCAGACCCACGGTCGGTTGACGGAAGTTGGAGAGACGACAACGATGACTGCGGTGGCTGCCGTCAAGCTCCTACGGATGCTGGCAAGCCAGTCTGCGCCTGGCTCGATTACGCCTGGAACGCTGGAAGCGAATATTTCGACTCCTCCAGCGAAGATACGATCGATTTCGTCGCGGAGGATCTCCGCTATCGGCGCGTCCGTCGCCGCATGGCTGATGAAGACGGTGGGCTTCTGGATCTTGCCGGGGCCCGCCATCTGCCTTTCTCAGGGCTTCCGGGCCGAGACTAGGAGGTTGTAGAAGAGCTCGGCCGGGAGGTAGGGCTCGAGCAGGCGGGTGTCGACCTTCTGCAGGGCGATGTAGCTCTTGAAGGCGAAGCGGCGCCAGCCGAAGGAGATCGATTCGGGCTCGGCGCTCGACTCGACCGTGCGCAGGCCCCAGCCCCAGGCGTTGGAGAGCAGCTCCTCGCCGCCGACGTGGCGCTTCTCGAAGCCGGCGTCGCGGAGCAGGCGGCGGAGGTCGGCGGGGGCGAAGGCGTGGACGTCGACCTCGCCCTCCAGCGAGTGACCCTCGGACTGCTCGTACTCGGCGACGGCGCGCTCCTTGGCGCCGATCGCGCGCCGCCAGACCGGTGCCAGGGCCAGCCCGGCGCGCTTCGGCAGCGCCGCCAGCGTGTCGCCATAGCGCGAGGGCTCGCCGGCGAAGGCGATCATCCCACCCGGCCGCAGGACGCGGCGGAATTCGGCGAAGGCCCTGTCGAGGTCGGGGATGTGGTGGAGGACGGCGTGGCCGAGGACGAGGTCGAAGCTCTCGTCCTCGAAGGGCAGCACCTCGGCCTCCGTCTCCACGGTGGTGACGTCCTCGAGCCCGAGCGCCTCGGCGGTGGCGGCGAGCCGCTCCAGCATTCCCGGCGAGATGTCGGTCGCGGTCAGCCGCTCGATCACTCCGAGCTGGACCAGGTTGAGCGAGAAGTAGCCGGTCCCCGAGCCGATCTCCAGGGCGTCGCCGAAGCTGCGCCCCTTCTGCCCGCCGAGCGCCTTGATCAGCTTCAGCCGCACCTGCTTCTGGCCGATCTCGCCGAAGTCGATGCCCCACTTGGCGTCGTATTCGTGCGCCGCCGCGTCGTGGTAGCGGGTGTTGACGTCCTTGATGTGCTCGGGGGTGGCGGTGGGGGAGGCCGGCATCGGGCGGGAACTCTATGCGGAACGGCGTGAGGTGTTCCTTTTGGTCGCTATGCGCCCATAAAGCACACCGCTATACGGTGCGGGCGGTGGAGCGCCACTACCTGCAGGAGAACCAGCCGCCCGGAGTGCCGCCGTTGCCCCTGACCGGGGAGCGGACGCTGCCCGACGTGCCGGAGGAGAACTACTGGTTCCGGCGGCACCTGGTCGTCTACGAGTGGATCGCCGAGCGGGTGCGGGGCAAGCGGGTGGTCGACATGGCCTGCGGCGAGGGCTACGGCTCCGACGTCCTCGCGCGGGGCGCCGCCAGCGTCGTCGGCGTCGACGCCAACCCCGAAGCTCACGACCACGCGCGCCTGCGCTATCAGCGGCCGAATCTGCGCTTCGAGCGCGACCTGGTCGAGAGCTTCGCCGAGCCCTGCGACGCCGTCGTCTTCCTGCAGACGATCGAGCACGTCCAGGACCCCGGCGCGATCCTCGAGCACTTCAAGTCGATGCTGGCGCCGGGCGGGGTCGCCTACGTCTCGACCCCGAACCTGCTGACGCTGGCCCCGCCCGGGGCCGAGAAGTCCGACAACCCCTGGCACGTGAAGGAGTACCGGGCCGAGGAGTTCCGGGCGCTCTGCGCGGCGCACTTCGACACCGTCGAGATGCTCGGCCTCTTCCACGCCCGCAAGCTGCGCGCCCACGAGCTGGCGATCAAGCTCGGCTGGGACTCGGTCCACAAGCGCCTCGGCCTGACCAAGCCCTTCTACGACCGCTTCACCCCGGCGATCGCCGCCTCCGACTTCAGCCTGCGCGAAGGGGGTCTCGACCGCGCCCTCGACTTCCTCGCGGTCTGTCGTGTCCCCTGACGGGGAGGGCGTCGGCGATCTCGCGATCGTCCTCCACAGCCACATGCCGTATGTGGAGGGGTTCGGGACCTACCCGTTCGGCGAGGAGTGGCTGTTCGACGCGGTGATCCGCTCCTACCTGCCGGTCCTGGAGGTGGCGCGGGACCTGACCCTGACGGTGACGCCGGTCCTGGCGGACCAGCTCGAGGACGCGGGGGCGGCCGAGCGGCTGCGGCGGTTCCTGGTCGAGTGGCGGATCGGCGCCGCGGAGGCCGACTTGGAGCAGGTGCCGGAGGAGTGCCGCGCCGCCTGCGAAGGCGAGCGCGAGCGCTACCGCCACGCGCTCGAGCTGCTCGACGCGGCGGGGGGGGATCCGCTCGCGCCCTTCCAGCGGGCGGCGGCGGAGGGACGGGTCGCCCTTGCCGCCTCCTCGGCCACCCACGCGGTCCTGCCGATGCTGGCGACGCGGCAGGGATTGCGGCTGCAGCTCGATGCCGGCATCCGCTCGCACCGGCGGCGGTTCGAGTGGGGCGGCGGCTTCTGGTTGCCCGAGTGCGCCTACGAGCCGGGCCTGGAGTGGGAGCTGGCGCGGGAGGGGATCCGGTGGTTCTGTATCGATCAGAGCGCTCACGCCGATCCCATGGAGGCGCTGGCGCCGGTGCGGACCGAGGCCGGTCCGGTGGCGCTGCCGATCGACTGGGAGGCGATCTCCTGGCTCTGGTCGCTCGAGGGCTACCCGTCGCACCCCGACCACGCCCAGTTCGCCGGCAAATCGCTGCGCGGGATCCGCATCTGGCGGGTCGGCGGTGGCGCCTACGACCCCGCCGCCGCCGAGGCCGCCGCCCGCCGCCAGGCTGAGGAGTTCCTCGCCGCCGCCGCCGCCCGCCTGCGCGCCTACGCCGAGCAGCGCGACCGCCGCGGCCTGCTCGTCTTCGCGATCGACACCGAGCTGCTCGGCCACTGGTGGTCGGAGGGGCCGATCTGGCTACGGGAGGTGCTGGATGGTGCCGCGGCCGCCGGCATCCGCCTGCTCACGGTGCCGCAGGCGCTGGCCGAGCACGAGCCGGTCGAGCGGTCGCTGCGGTCCTCGACCTGGGGCGAGGGCAAGGACCTGCGGACCTGGGACTCGCCGGCGGTCGCCGACCTCGCCTGGGGCAACCGGCGGATGGAGCTGCGCCTGCTGCGCGCGGTCGCCGGCGGCCTGCGCGGCCCCGCCCTGGAGCGCGCCGCCCGCGAGCTGCTGGCCGCGCAGGCGAGCGACTGGGCGTTTCTCGATCAGCGCAAGCAGGCCGGCGATTACGCCTACCAGCGGGCGACCGATCACTCACGGGCGATGCTGGAGGCCATAGACTCCGGCCGCGCCGCCGAACCGCGCCTGCGCTCGCTTGCCCCCGACCTCAGCGTCGCGCCGCTCCTGGAGCCTTGACCAGCCACCCAGCCCGAGACACGATTTGACCCGCGTCCTGATCCTCTCCTGGGAGTACCCGCCGCTGATCGAGGGCGGCCTCGCCCGCCACGTGCGCAAGCTCTCCGAGGCGCTGGTCGAGCGCGACGTCGAGGTCCACGTGCTGACCCGCGGAGGGGAGGAGTCGCCGGCCGAGGAGCGCCGCGATGGCGTCGTCATCCACCGGATCCGCGAGCCAAAGCGACCGACCGACCTCGGCGAGTTCGTCGCCTGGGTCGAGCGGATGAACTCCGACATGCTCGCCGCCGGGGTCGAGCTCGGCGACCGCTACAGCTTCGACCTCGTCCACGGCCACGACTGGCTGGTCGCCAACGCCTGCGACCACCTCGCCAAGCGCTTCGACGCGCCGCTGATCACGACGATCCACGCGACCGAGTACGGGCGCCATCAGGGCTGGGTCGACAAGCACCCGCAGACCTACATCCACGGGGTCGAGCGCTGGATCACCAACCGCTCCCACCGGGTCATCACCTGCTCGCACTACATGCGCGAACAGGTCGCCGACATCTTCGGCGTCGAGGAGCAGCGGATCACGGTGATCCCAAACGGGATCGACCCCGAGGACCTGCCGGCGCAGCCCGCCGAGGACCTGGCGCGGCTGCGGGCCGAGTTCGCCGCCCCCGACGAGAAGCTGGTCCTGCTGATCGGCCGCCTCGTCTACGAGAAGGGCTTCCAGCTGGCGCTGGAGGCGATGCCGCGGGTGCTCGAAGAGGCGCCGGGCACGCGCTTCCTCGTCGCCGGCTCCGGCACCCATGAGGCGGAACTGAAGCGCCAGGCGCAAGAGCTGGGACTGATGGAGCACGGCACCTTCCTCGGCTGGATCGGCGACGACGTCCTCCACTCGCTCTACCGGATCTCCGACCTCACCGTGGTGCCCTCGATCTACGAGCCGTTCGGGCTGGTGGCGCTGGAGGCGATGGCCTCCGGCTGCCCCTGCATCGTCGCCGACACCGGCGGCCTGCGCGAGGTCGTCCCCCACGAGGAGGCGGGCCTGCGCTTCCGCGCCCACGACCCCGAAGCGCTCGCCGAGGTGGCGATCCGCGTCCTCTCCGACGACGAGCTCGGCCGCCGCCTCGTCGCCGAAGCCTACGAGCACCTGCGCCGCTTCGACTGGGGCGACGTCGCCGAGCAGACCGCCGCGGTCTACGCCGAACTCTCCGGTGCCAAGCTCCCCTAGCGCCTCTTAGCTGCAGTCGCCGCGGCAGCGCTGGGACAGCGTCCGCTCGCTGATGCTGAAGCCGCCTTCGTCAGTGGTCCCGGGCGTCCAGTGGATGCCGTCGAGCAGTTCGGTGGGGGGGATGTCGAGCGAACCCGCCAGCTTCATCAGCGTGTCGACCCGGGCGAGCCGCGTCCCGTGCTCGAGCATCCCGATCTCGGTCCGGTGCAGCCCAGCGCGTGCCCCGAGCTCTTCCTGCGAGAGCGCAGCCCGCCGCCGGCAGCGCCAAAGGTTGCGGCCGAACTTGGTTGCCACCTCCTCCGAGCGGAGTCTTCCGTCATGTGCCATGCGTTCATCTTTCGTCTGAGAAGTCATTGTCGGTCAGACAATAACCCTCAGCAATGACGGAAAATCTGTAGACAACAACACGCAACAGCGCCGCTAGTCGTGGCGGGCACCCTCCGGGGGCTGCATCGTCGTCCAGGCCTCCGGGTCGGGCTCGACCGGACGGTCCCAGCGCAGCTCCTTGGGGGCCTCGCGCATGCGGATGATCCGAGCCGGGGCGCCGCCGACGATCGCGTTGGCGGGGACGTCCTTGGTGACCACGGCGTTGGTGCCGATCACCGAGTTGTCGCCGATGCGGACGCCGCGGAGGATGCAGGCGCCGTAGCCGATCCAGACGTTGTTGCCGACCTCGACGTCGCGCTTGTAGATGCCCTGCAGCCGGATCGGCCGCTCGACCTCGACGATGCCGTGGTCGAAGTCGATGAACATCGTCCGGTCGGCGATCACGCACTGCTCGCCGATACGGACATGCTGGTAGGCGGAGATCGTGCACTCCTGTCCCATCACCGTCTTGGCGCCGATCTCGACCAGACCCTCGTGGCAGCGGATCTTCGTCCCGTCGCCGATCCAGACGAAGCGGCCGAAGCGAAGCCTCGCCCCACGCCCGGCCTGGAGCGCGAGGCCGCGGCCGAAGAAGACCGGGCCGTCGGTCTCCCATCGCCACCCGGCGGGCGTCAGCAGCCGACGCCACGCG
>JBQCHW010000015.1:0-3296 GCA_051954315.1 Solirubrobacterales bacterium | reverse complement strand
GCCTCCGTGCTCGCGTCGACGGATGCGGTGGCATCGTCCAGGATGAGGACGCGCGGATCCATCAGCAGCGCGCGGGCGATGGCGATCCGCTGGCGCTGGCCGCCGGACAGCGTCAGCCCGCGCTCGCCCACGCGCGTGTCGTAGCCGTTCGGCAGCTCGGCGATGAACCCGGCGGCCTGGGCGCGCTCCGCCGCGCGCTCGATCTCCGCGCGGGTCGCGTCCGGCCGGGCGTAGGCGATGTTGCCGGCGACGGTGTCGGAGAACAGGAACGGGTCGTCGTCGACCACGGCGATCTCGCGGTAGAAGCCGCAGCCGGCCATCAGCTCGTCGTGGGTACCGCGATCGACGATCGTGCCGCCGTCCATGACGACGATCTCGTCGGCGAGCGAGACGGTGGAGAGGCGGTGGGCGATGATGAAGGTCGTTCGCCCGGCCATCGCCTCGCGCAGCCCGGCTTTGATCGCGGCCTCGGTGGTGGCGTCGACCGAGGAGGTGGCGTCGTCGAGGATGAGGATGCGCGGGTCGGCGAGCAGGGCGCGGGCGATCGCCACCCGCTGGCGCTGGCCGCCGGAAAGGGTCAGCCCGCGCTCGCCGACCCGGGTCTCGTAGCCGTCGGGCAGCTCGCGGATGAAGGCGTTGGCCTGGGCGCGTCGCGCCGCCGCTTCGATCTCCGCCATCGTCGCGTCTTGCCTTGCGTAGGCGATGTTCTCGGCGACCGAGGCGGTGAAGAGGAAGCTGTCGTCAGCGACGAAGGCGATCTGCGAGCGCAGCGACTCGACGTCGACGTCGCGCACGTCGGCCCCGTCGACCAGCACCGTCCCCTCGCTCGGGTCGTAAAGCCGCGCGATCAGCCCGACCAGGCTCGTCTTGCCCGCACCGGAGGGCCCGACCAACGCCACCGTCTTCCCGGCCTCGACCGCGAGGTTGACGCCGGTCAGGGACGGCGAGCCGCCGTTGTAGCGCAGCGTCACCCCGCGCAGATCGACGGCGCCGCCGCCGGCCGGCAGCGGTGGCGCCCCCGGCGGGCTCTGGATCGCCGGCTCGCGGTCGAGGATTTCGAACATCCGGTTCCCTGAGGCGACCGCGCGCTGCGCCATCCCCAGGGCCATCCCGAGCGAGCGCATCGGCCCGGCCAGCATGCCGACGTAGGTGTAGAAGGCGACGAAGGCACCGAGGCTGAGGCTGCCGTTGATTACCTCGCGGCCGCCGATCAGCAGCACCAGGGCGATCCCGATCTGCGGCAGCAGCCCGATCAGCGGCGAGAAGAAGGCCTGCACGCGGGTCGTGTAGATGCTCTGGTCGAAGACCCGCGCGACGGCGCGCTGAAAGCGGTGGAGCTGGTGTTCCTCGCGGGCGAAGGCCTTGACGATGCGGATCCCGGAGACGTTCTCCTCGGCCTCGGCGGTCAGCTCGGCGATCCGCTGCTGGACCTCCTGCTGGGCGGGCCGCGAGATCTGGCTGTACCGCGTCGCGGTGAAGATCACGAACGGTGCCGGGATCAGCGCCACCAGCGCCAAGACCGGGTTGATCACGAGCATCACCACCGCCGCCAGGGTGATCGTGAGGATGTTCTGGGTGATGAAGATCAGGCCGTAGCCGAGGAAGAAGCGGATCGACTGCAGGTCGACCGTGGCCCTGGACATCAGCTGCCCGGTCTGCTGCGAGTCGAAGAAGCCGAGGTCGAGCCGCTGCAGGTGGGCGTAGAACTGCTGGCGCAGGTCGAATTCGACCGCCAGCGAGACCTTGCCCGCGACCAGGCGCCGCACGACGGTCAGGCCCAGCCGCAGGATCCCGGCACCGACGATCGCCAGCGCCAGCGGCAGCAGGTCGGGCTTGTTGCCGTCCTCGATCGCGTTGACCGCCTTGCCGATCAGCCACGGGATCAGCACCGTCATCCCCATCGCCGCCCAGGCGAAGATCAGCGAACCCCAAAGCTGCAGGCGGTAGGGGCGCAGGTAACCCATCAAACGGCGGTAGGTACGCACCTACCTACTATACAAAGTGAAGTATTGGTTATTCCAGGCGCGCCGCGGCCTTGGCGCTCGGGACTTTGCCGTCCTCGCAGTCTTTGGCGTGGTGGCCGGGTGGCTGCAGGATCTGGAAGTTGGTGACGTCGTGCACCTGGGTGGTGGCGCCGTTGTTCTGGGCGAGGTTGACGATCAGGCGGTAGAAGCCGGGGGGGAGGCCGTGGTAGTAGATCTCCGGCCGGGTGGCCGGGGAGTAGCCGCCGCCGCTGCCGATCTGCTCGGCCAGCGCCCCGTTGGGGCCCGCGTACTTGGCGTAGTCGAACGATTTGCCGACCAGGCGGCCTTTGCCGACCGGGCTGTTGATCGCGTCCTGGAGTTTCTTCGCGTCGACGCAGTCGGGGACGCGATGGAGGCTGAAGCGCAGATGACCCTCGCCCAGCTGCGGTTCGCCGCCGAACTGGCGCGGCGCGAGTTCGAAGTTCTCGACCTGGACCCGAACGACCGCCGCGCGCGCGGTCTGCCGGGCGCCGTTGCGCGGGGAGATGATTTCCACCGCCGGTTCGCCGGGCACCCGCGACGTTTCCGCCTGCGCCGTGTTCGAGCTGGAGTGCCCACCGAAGATCACAGCCAGCGCCACAGCGACGGCGGCGATCGCTACAGCGGCCACGGTTGCAGTCCTCGCCCGCATCGAGGCGGGAAGACTACGCGGATCGCGGTCTACGCCTGTTCTCTCGCTAACCTCACGCGTTCTCGATGAGCCCCCCAACCCAGCTCGCCTACCGCATCGGCGCAGCGGCCCGTCGCCCTGCCAGCTGGCTGCAGCTGCTCAAATTCGGCCTCGTCGGCGGGGTCGGCTACCTGATCAACCTCGTTGTCTTCGCCGTTCTCGCCGGCCTCCTCGACGTCCATCACGTGATCGCCGCGATCGGAGCCTTCTGTGTCGCGGTGACCAACAACTTCGTCTTGAACCGCTACTGGACCTTCGAGCCGGGCGAGGGCCCCGCTCACTTCCAAGCCGCCCGCTTCTTCGCGGTCAGTCTCGCTTCGCTGGCCCTCAACATCGCCGTCCTCGAACTGCTGATTTCCAATCACTGGACCGGTGAGCTCGTCGCCCAGGCGATTGCCGTCGCTGTGGCGATGCCGTTCAACTTTCTGGGCAACAAGCTCTGGACCTTCGACCAGTAGGGGCGCCGCTGGGCGCTTGGCGCCTCAGTCATCATTGGTAGGGAGATGAGCGAGAAGCGGAGATACGACCCGCAGGCGATCGAGCCGGCGCGGCAGGGGGCCTGGCAGGCGCGGGGCGACTTCGACGCGCCCGAGACCCGTGAG
>JBQCHW010000014.1:0-6639 GCA_051954315.1 Solirubrobacterales bacterium | reverse complement strand
GAGGAGGGGTTGACGAGCAGGGTCAGCGGCGTCCCAGCGATCTCCATTCCGGCTGGAGCCTAGAGGGCGAGCCCCGGGGTGCCGCCGCCGCGCAGCCGCAGGACGGAGAAGCTGCCGTCGCCGGCCGCTTCCGACCAGATCGGCTCGAAGCCACGGCGGGCGAGCTGGCGGCGCAGCAGCTTGCCGCGGAAGCCGGGCGGGGCCACGGGTGCCTTGGTCGCCGCGACCGCCAGGAAGCCGCCCGGGCGCAGCACCCGCGCCGCCTCGGCCGCGGCGGGACGGGCATCGACGGTGACCAGGAGGTCGAAATGGTCGTCCGGGAAGGGGAGGGCGCGCGGGGGGCCCTGCTTGAAGGCGACGCGCCCCTCCGGGTCGAGGCCGACTCGCGCGGAGGCTTCGCGGACCGCCTCCTCGGAAGAGTCGACGCCGCGGACCCGGGCGCTCGGGAACTCGCGGGCGAGGAACAGCGCCCCAGCGCCATCGCGGCACTCGACCTGCAGGATCCGCTCCGGGCCACCGACATGGAGGACCGCGGCGGCAAGCGGGGTCAGGGGCGGGACGGAAGACACAAACTCGATCCTAGATTCAAAGCGAGTCCGTAAAAACTCCTCTTCAAGAGGTGTTTTCACAGACTCGCGTCGGCAGTCTGCATTAGGGTGTCGCGCCGTGGAGCAGCAGGGACCTGACCGCCGCTGGATCATCCTCGCCGTCTTCGCCGTGATCGCGGTGGGGATCGTCGCCGCGGTGCTGATCTCGCGCGGGGGAGGGTCCGACGGCTCGAGCTCCAGCTCGACCTCGGCGGAAGCCGGCGCCAACGGCTGCAAGAAGGTCGAAGCGCCGGAACCGAAGACGGTCAGCTTCAAGAAGCCGAAGCAGGTTCTGAAACCGGGCGAAGAAGCCACCGTCGTGATGAAGACCAGCTGCGGCACCTTCGAGATCGCCCTCGATACGAAGCGCGCTCCCAAGACCGCCAACTCCTTTGCCTTCCTGGTCGAAGAAGGCTTCTACGACGACCTCACCTTCCACCGCGTGGTCCCAGAATTCGTCATCCAGGGCGGCGATCCGGAAGGGACCGGCACCGGTGGCCCCGGCTACAAAGTCGAAGAGAAACCGCCGGCGAACCTCGCCTACACCAAAGGCCTCGTCGCGATGGCGAAGAGCTCGGCCGAGCCGCCCGGCACCTCCGGCAGCCAGTTCTACGTCGTCACCGCCCCCGACGCCGGCCTGCCGCCCGAATACGCGCTGGTCGGCAAAGTCAGCAAGGGCTACTCCGCCGTCGAACGGATCGAAAAGCTCGGCGGGCCGGAAGAAAAACCGAAACAGACCGTCCTGATCGAAGAAGCGACGCTCGAACGCGGCTAGGGGCAGCTAAGCTCGCCCGATGGCGAAGCTGAAGGTCGGCGACCCGGCCCCCGATTTCGAGCTGCCCGGGACGGGCGGCAAGACCTACCGCCTCTCCGACTACCGCGGGCGCAAGCTGATCCTCGCCTTCTATCCGGGCGACTTCACCGCCGTCTGCACCAAGCAGTTCTGCTCCTACCGCGACGAAGGCGAGCGCCTGGACGGGCTCGGTGCGGAGGTCCTCGGCATCTCCTCGCAGTCGGTCGACTCGCACGAGCGCTTCGTCAAAGAGAAGAGCCTCAACGTGCCGTTGCTGGCAGACGAGGACAAGGAGGTAGCGCGCGCCTACGGGGCGGCGATGGGCCCGGTGGTCCGGCGGTCGACCTTCATCGTCGACGAGGAGGGGATCGTCCGCCACGCCAAGGTCAGCCTGACCAGCCTCGGCTACGACTCGGTCTCGGACCTCGAGCAGGCGCTGGCTTCGATCGGCTGATGGCGCTGGAGCCGGAGGCCTTCGAGGTCGGGCCGGCGCCGCTGCTGCGGGGCGAAGCGGAAGGGGATGGGCCGCCGGTCGTCCTCTGCCACGGGATCACGGCGACGCGACGCTACGTCGTCCACGGCTCGCGGGCGCTGGCCCGGGCCGGCCACCGCGTGATCGTCTACGACGCCCGCGGCCACGGCGATTCCGAGCCCGCCACGGCGGGGGAGGGTTATGGATACCCGCAGCTGGTCGACGACCTCGAGCGGGTGGTGGCGGCCGAGATAGGCGAGGAGGAGCGCTTCCTGCTCGGCGGCCACTCGATGGGCGCCCACACCGCGGTTGCTTACGCGCTCAGGCGTCCCGAGCGGCTGGCCGGCCTGGCCGTGATCGGCCCGACCTTTCTCGGCGAGATCAAGAACGAGTCGATCGAATACTGGGACGGGCTGGCGGCGGCGTTGGATGCCGATGGCATCGACGGCTTCGTCGCCTACATCGGCGAGCGCCAGGGGATCGACCCGCGCTGGCGCGAACCGGTGCTGCGCTTCACCCGCGAGCGGATGCTGCGCCAGGGCGACCTCGGAGCGCTAGCGGAGGCGCTGCGCCAGGTGCCGCGCTCGCGCCCGTTCGAGTCGATGGCGGAGCTGGCGCGCCTGGAGGTCCCGGCCTTGGTGGTGGCCAGCAACGACGACGCCGATCCCGGCCATCCATACGCGGCCGCCGCCGCCTACGCCGAGGCGATGCCGCGGGCCGAGCTGGTCAGCGAGGACGAGGGGGAGTCGCCGCTGGCCTGGCAGGGCGGCAAGCTCTCCCGCGCCTTAGCGTCGTTTTACGCTCAAGCTTTATCTTCCACCGGGTGAAGACGATGAGCTTCCCCAGCGAGTGGACCCTGCGGCGGGCGATCGCCTTCTTCGCCGCGATCGGGATCGGCGTAGCCACTTACATCGCGATCGTCGAGGGCGGCGGCGGCGCGCCGGCCTGCCTCGCCGGCGGCAGCGGCTGCAAGACCGTCGCCGAGAGCTCCTATTCGCACGTCGCCGGCATCAACATCGCCGTCTTCGGGATCGTCGGTTACGTGCTTCTGCTCGCCACCGCGTTCTTCGCCAACGACCTGGCGCGCCTCGGCGGCTTCGCAATCGCCCTCGGCGGCTTCGGCTACAGCGTCTTCCTGACCTACCTGGAGATCTTCAAGATCGAAGCGATCTGCCAGTGGTGCGTCGGCAGCGCCGTCCTGATGACGATCCTGTTCGCCTTGTGCGCGACGCGGCTGATTGCCTACGCCGGCGTCGAGGATGAAAGGGCGGCGGCTCATGCGGGCTGACGGCGAGCGCCGCCAGCGATTGCTCCAGCTGGCGGCCGGAGCCGCCTTCCTCGCGATTGCCGCGGTGGTGGTCCTGATCGTGGTCAACTCCTCGAGCGGCGGCTCAGGAGGCGACCTCAAGCTGGAGGGGGTCCGTCAGGTGAGCAAGGAACTCGAGGGCATCCCGCAGTACGGGTTGATCCTCGGCGACGAAAAAGCCCGTGTCGAACTGATCGAGTTCGGCGACCTCCAGTGCCCGGTCTGCAGAGGCTTCGCCGAAGAAGTCCTGCCACCGATCATTCAGACGAAGGTCAGGAGCGGAAAGCTCAGGATCTCCTTCCGCAACTTTCCGATCCTCGGACCGGAATCGGCCGAGGCGGGCACCGCGGCGTTATCGGCCGGCTACGAGAGCCTCGGGTGGAACTACCTGGAGGTCTTCTACCGAAATCAAGGCGAAGAGAACTCCGGCTACGCCGACCGAGAGTTCCTCGAAGCCATCGCCAAGGCGGTTGGCGTCAAGAACATGCAGCGCTGGGAAAAGGGCTTGGAAACGTTGGCCTTCGAGGCTGAAGTCACTACTGAACAGGCGAAGAAGCTGGGATTCACCGGCACGCCGTCCTTCGCGATCACCGGACCCGGCACCGACGGAGTAGAAGCCCTGGGAACCCCGAGTTCAGCCGGGGCGCTGGAAGAAGCGATCGCGCAGGCCGAATAGCCTCCCTGCTTCAGGTCTACATAACCACCATTATCGTGCGTTGGATCTGGAGAGCGGGCCTCGCTCCTGTCTAGACGATGCGAGCGGTCCCTTGCACCAGCGGCCGGATGATCGGCGGCATCTTCGGCAAGCTGCCCTCTTCAACCGCGCCGAGCTCGAACCCGGCGGCACCGATCGCGGCGACGGTGTCGCGGTTGCAGTGACAGCCGTCGCCGAGGAAACGCCACGGCCTTTCCAGGCGGTCCTGCCATTTGGCCAGGCCGGCATCGTGCGAGCGGACGTGCTCGAGGAAGAGCAACTGCCCGCCGGGTGCGAGGACGCGTGAAATCTCCCTCAGGGTCGCCGGCTGGTTGGGAACCGTGCAGAGGACCAGGGTGACGACGACGGTGTCGAAGCTGTCGTCCTCGACCGGCAGGGATTCAGCGCCGGCTTTCAGCAGCTCAGCGCCGGGACAGCCCTCCTTCGCCCGCTGGCGGAGCTGCTTGAACATGTGCGGGTCGGGCTCGGTGAGGACGAGGCTGTCGATGCCCTCGTGCGGATAGAGCTCGAGGTTCAGCCCGGTCCCGGCGCCGAGCTCCAGCACCCTCCCCCGGGCTTGCTTCAGCAGCGCGCCGCGCATCTGCCGCAGGCCCGCCTCTTCGGTTGCCTGGAAGCCGCGGTCGTAGACGGCCGAGAAGGCTCGGCCCCAGGTCGCGTCGTAGATCCGTCCCATCTGAAGCTGCCTTACGGGTGCCGGGCGGCCGGGGTTCAGCTAGGCGGCGTCGTGCGAGCGGGCCTGCTCGTCCTCGAGCGCTTCGTCCTGGCCGGGCTCGCTGGCCGCGGCGCGATCCTCGTAGGCCTGGCGGGCGCTGTGGTCGACCTCGATCATCAGCTTGTCGACCTTCATCGCCCGACCGAGCCCCTCACGCCACTTGCGCGGGAGCGGCGCCAGGATCTTGTAGAGGGCGCCGTTGGCCCGCGGGACGAAGACGTCGAAGCGCGGGACTTCCATCGCGTCGACGATCTCGTCGGCGACGTCGGAGGCCTCGACCGGTTTCACCCATTTCTGGCCGACGCCGCTGGTCAGCTCGGTGTTGACTACGGTCGGCATCACGCAGAGGACCTCGACGCCGGTGTCGCGCAGCTCCGCCCGCACCGCCTCGCTGACGCCGACAACGGCGTGCTTGGTCCCCGAGTAGGTGGCGATCCCGGGAATGCCCGATTTACCCGCCTGCGAGGCGATGTTGACGATGTAGCCGCTGCCGCGCGGGCGCAGCCGCTTGATCGCCAGCTGCGTGCCGGTGATCACCCCGTGCAGGTTGATGTCGATCTGGCGCCGTACCGACTCCGGGCTCTCGTCCTCGAACGGGGTCACCGGCATGATCCCGGCGTTGTTGACGACGGCGTCGACCGGGCCGAGCTGCCGTTCGGCCTCGTCGAGGAAGCGCTCGAAGGAGCCGCGGTCGGTGACGTCGAGCGGCAGCGCCACGGTGCCACCGCCGAGCTCCGCTGCCGTCTTCTCCGCCAGTTCGAGCTCGAGGTCGCCGATCGCGACGCGGCAGCCCTTCGCGACCAGCGCCGTCGCCGTCGCCTTGCCGATCCCGCGTGCACCGCCGGTGATCGCCACGACCTTGCCGCTCAGTGACCGCCGCTCCTTCGCCATCGTGCTCCTCCTCTGTTGCCGCGACCCGTCCCTAGGCCGCCGGTTTGTAGACGGTGACCACGGCGGCGCCGCCGAGGCCGATGTTGTGCTGGAGAGCGGTTTTCGCGCCCTCCACCTGACGCTTGTCGGCTTCGCCGCGCAGCTGCCAGGTCAGTTCCGAGCACTGGGCCAGCCCGGTCGCGCCCAGCGGGTGGCCCTTCGAGATCAGCCCGCCGGAGGGATTGACGACGACCTTGCCGCCGTAGGTGGTCGCTTCTTCGGCGACCAGCTTGTGCGCCTCGCCCTCGGCCGCGAAGCCGAGCGCTTCGTAGGTGATGAGCTCGTTGGCGCTGAAGCAGTCGTGGAGCTCGCAGACGTCGACTTCCTCGGCCCCCACTCCGGCTTCCTCGTAGGCGATCTTCGCCGCCGTCCGCGACATGTCCGAGCCGACGATCGTCATGCAGTCGGCGCCCTCGTCGAAGGTCGAGGAGAGGTCGGTGACCATCGCCTGGCCGGCGATCTCGACCGCCTGCTCCCAGAGCCCGTTGCGGTCGACGTAGGCCTCGGAGGCGACGATCGCGCAGGCCGAGCCGTCGGAGGTCGGCGAGCACTGCAGCTTGGTCAGCGGGTCGTGGATCATCTTCGCCGCCTTGATGTCCTCGAGCGAGTACTCGTCCTGGAACTGGGCGTAGGGGTTGTTGACCGAGTGCTTGTGGTTCTTCCAGCCGATCCAGGCGTAGTGGTCGGGTTCGGAACCGTACTTCTGCATGTGGTCGCGGCCGGCGTTGCCGAACATCTGCGGGGCCGGCGGCGAGGCCTCCGGGTCGCGGATCTCGAACATCCGCATCGCGTGCTTGTCGAGGGCGTTGGTGCGGTCGGTGTACTTGACGCCCAACGAGCCCGGCTCCATCTTCTCGAAGCCCAGCGCCAGCGCGCAGTCGACGAGCCCGCCCTTGACCGCTTGCCGGGCCAGGAACAGCGCCGAGGAGCCGGTCGAGCAGTTGTTGTTGACGTTGACGACCGGGATCCCGGTCAGGCCGAGCTGGTAGAGCGCCCGCTGGCCGTAGGTCGAGTCGCCGTAGCAGTAGCCGGCGTAGGCCTGCTGCACGCGCTCGTAGGGAATGCCCGCGTCCGAGAGCGCGCGCGAGCCGGCCTCGAGCACCCAGTCCAGATCGGAAGAGCAC
>JBQCHW010000013.1:0-10917 GCA_051954315.1 Solirubrobacterales bacterium | reverse complement strand
TCGCCTACGACCCCAACGACCCCTACAACGCCGTCTGGGCCCCGAGTTGGCGGATGATCGCCGACCCGAGCGACCCCGACCGCTCCCGCTGGCAGATGTTCACCGGCCAGTCGGGCCACCCCGCGAGCCCCCACTACGACGACCTCCAGGTCGACTGGCTAGACGGCCGCACCCAGCCGATGTGCGGCGAGGGCCCCTGGTCGGAGCTGGAGCTGGTGCCGCCGGTTTGATTTGGCGGTGTTGCACGGTGCTACACTGACGCCGTGCCGACGACCAGACCGCGACACATGATCACCGAAACCGAGCCCGTGAAAGCGGCGCTCGAGGAGCTGCGCCGCCTGCAGGGGGGAGAAAAGATCGAGTTCGCCGACTTAGTCATCCGTGGAGCCGAAGACAAGATCCGCGAGCTCAGGGCCCAGAGTGAGCCGGCCCGCCAGGCCCGAGAAGACATCGCCGAGTGGATTCGCAGCGGCAATGGACCGGAGATCGACCTTGCGGCGGCGGAAGAGGTCAAGCACTTGGGCCTGGTCGCCAACTACGACGAATAGGTTGCTGCTGCTGGACAACTCCGCTTGGTCGCGCCTCTTGGTCGGAGGCCTGCCTGAGGACCGCCAGGAGCTCGTCCTCAGCTGGATCGAAGAAGAGCGGTTGGCGGTTTGCCTCCCGTTCCTGCTCGAGGCGGGCTATTCGGCTCGCTCTGCGCCCGACCACGGGAAGTTGATGCGCCGTCTCGAGCAACTGCCGCGCCTCCCTGTTGACGATGCGGTGGAGCGGGCCGCCCTCGACGCCCAGCGCGAGCTGGCGACGGTCGGCCATCACCGTCTCGCCCCGACGGACTTAGTCATCGCCGCCTGCGCGCATCTGGTCGGCGGCGGAGTGCTGCATTACGACCGCGACTACGACCTGATCTCCGCACACACGCGCCTCAGTTTTGAGAGCGTGTGGCTGGTCGAGGCCGGAGCGCTGTGAACCGCGACTTCGAGGCAGTGGCCGGGTTAGGGGGCGGAGTGCGACGCGCTGCTCGACTTATCTCCCTCTGCCTGGTCCTCCTGGCGCTGACGCCCGCGGTGGCGCAGGCGTTGCCGCGCGGGTTCTTCGGGATCGTGCCGCAGACCTCGATCGGCAAGCGGGACATCGCGCGGATGCGGAGCGGGGGGGTCGACACGATCCGGACGATGGTCTCGTGGGCCGCGGTGCAGTCGAAGCCGACCAGCGGCTACGACTGGGGCGGCCTCGATCGGCAGGTGGCGCTGGCCGCAGAAGACCACCTCGAAATCCTCCCCTTCCTCTTCGCGACCCCGCACTGGCTCGCCCATGACTTCCGGACGTTGCCGGTCGACAGCCGCCGCCAGCGCCAAGCCTGGGCGGAATTCGTCGGCGCCGCGGTCGAACGCTACGGCTCGCGCGGGGAATTCTGGACCGAACACGGCCCGTTTTCGCAGCGGCCGCTGCCGAAGACCCCGATTCGCGCGTGGCAGATCTGGAACGAGGAGAACTTCTTCTACTTCGCCAAGCCGCCTTCGCCGACCCGCTACGCGCGCCTGCTGGCGATCACCCACCAGGCGATGCACCGCGCCGACCCGCGCGCCGAGCTCGTCCTCGGCGGTCTCTTCGGCAACCCCGGCGAGAACCCGCCGCGCGCCTACGACGCGACCGACTTCCTCGACCGCCTCTACCGCGTCCGCGGCGTCAAGGCCAACTTCGACGGTGTCGCCCTGCACCCCTACGCCGCCGACACCGGCGCTCTCGCCTCGCTCGTGGAGGGCGTGCGGCGGACGATGGTCCGCCATGGCGACCGCCGCTCCGGCCTCTACCTGACCGAGCTCGGCTGGGGCTCCCAGAACGATCCCCAGGTCGTCTCCTTCGAGGTCGGCCTCCACGGCCAGGCACGGGAACTGCGGCGCGCCTACCGCTACCTGCTCTCCCGCCGCCACCGGCTCAACCTGAAGCAGGTCGACTGGTTCACCTGGAAGGACCTCGCGGGCACCTGCAGCTTCTGCGACTCGACTGGCCTCTTCCGCCGCGGCGCCGCCTTCCGGCCGAAGCCGGCCTGGCGCGCCTTCGTCAGCTTCGCCCGCTAACCCGCTCGACGATCTCGGCGGGCGCTTTGTCCGGTGAGCCGGCGTCGAAGGGCGGCTGCGGGTCGTACTCGATCCCCAGCTGGATGGCCTGGGCGACCTCCGGCCCAGCCTCGCGGCCGACGAGGTAGAGCGCCATGTCGATCCCGGCCGAGACCCCGGCCGCGGTCAGGAGCTTGCCGTCCTCGACCCAGCGCTCCTGCACCGGCTCGGCGCCGAAGTCGCGCAGCTTCTCGAGGTATAGCCAGTGGCCGGTGGCCCGCCGTCCCTGGAGGAGACCGGCTGCGCCGAGGACGAGCGAGCCAGTGCAAACCGAGGTCGTCCAGGTGCTCTTGTCGTCCAGTTGCCGCACCCACTCGAGCACCTCTTCGTCCTCCAGAAGCGGACGGTTGCCCTTGCCGCCGGGGATGAGGAGGATGCCGGTCTCCTCGACTTCGGCGAGGCTGCGGTCGGCGCTGAGTCCGAGGGCGCCGCTGTCAGCGCGCACCTCGCCCTGCTGCTTGGCGACGAACTCGACCTCCCACCCCGGCGCTCGGCTCAGCACCTCGTAGGGGCCAATCGCGTCCAGAGCGGTGATGCCGTCGAAGATCAGGATCGAGGTCTTCATAGAAGGGAGGGCATAGAGTCGCACGTGTGAGCCGGCGCGACCAGATCAAGCTCAGCGACGAGGAGCTGCGGGAGCTGCTGGGGGAGGAGCGAGTTGCTGTTGTCTCCAGCCTCGGGCCGCGGGGGTGGCCGCACTCGATGCCGCTCTGGTTCGTGCCGCGGGAGGGGACGATCTGGATCTGGACCTACGCGAAGTCGCAGAAGGTGCGCAACCTCGAACGCGATCCGCGGGCCACGGTGCTGGTCGAGGCCGGCCGTTCCTACGAGGAGCTGCGGGGGGTGATGATCGAATCGGAGGCGGTGATCCACCGCGACTTCGAGACCGTGCTCGGCTTCGCCGAAGAGCTGACGGTCCGCTACGCGGAGGGGATCTCGACGATCGAGGGCGACGCGAAAGCGGCGCTGGAAGCGCAGGCGCCGAAGCGGGTGGCGATCAGCTTCCCGGCGCTGCGCACCGCGACCTGGGACCACCGCAAGCTCGGCGGCACCTACTAGCGAGCCCCGCCTAGCGGTGCCGGTGGCGCCGCACCGGCTTGATCGTCACCTTGCGGGAGATCGCCGAGAGGTACTTGTCGTCCGCCCGCACCGTGGTGCGGAAGCTCGAGCGGCGGTTGATCCGGGGGCGGAAGCGGACCGAGCAGACGCGGTCGAGATAGCGGGTGCCGAGCTTGCGGCGCCCGCGCCAGAGCGTCACCGGGTCCCCGCGGCGGCCGTCGCAGGGAGAGACCCAGGCGGTAATGAGCCCGCGGCGGTGGCGCCGAACCTTGCGGCTGACGGCGCGGATCGCGATGTAGGAGGGGGCGAGGGCAGGCGGCTGGTACTGCGGCGCTTTGGGGGAGACGCAGCTCGCGGGTTCCGGCCCGAGGAGGCGGTAGACCTGGCCGCCGCCCGAGACCGCGTAGAGCCGCCCGCACGCATCCTCGCCGAAGGAGTTGAGGTCGTCGATGTGGGGCCCCTCGAGCCGATCGGTGGTGAAGGGCGAAGCGGGGGAGAAGGAGCGGATGTCGCCTTCGCAGAGGTCGCCGTAGACGTAGCGGCCGGAGACGCCGCCCATGCCCGGCCCGCGGGCGACGTAGCCGCCGATGATCGCGCAGGCGCTGGCGCCGGTGCTGCCGACGCGGGAGTGCGCGTACTCGAAGACTGGTAGGGCATACGCATCGGCGGGAGCGGTCGCGCACCCTTGGTCGTCGCCTGGTCCCGGAATGCTCCCCTCGAAGCAGTTCCAGCCGAAGTTGATCCCCTGGTTGAGGGCGGGGTTGGCGGTGTCGACCTCCTCGCGGGCGTCCTGCCCGACATCGCCGATCCAGAGGCTGCCGACGCTGCGGTCGAAGGAGAAGCGGAACGGATTTCGCAGGCCGAGCGCCCAGACTTCCGGTTCCTTCAGCGGGCCCGGCGAGGGCAGCCGCAGAATCTTCCCCAGCTTGCTGTCGGGGTCCTGGGCGTTGTGGTGCACATCGTCCCCTCCGCCGCCGTCGCCGGTGGAGATGAAGAGCGCGCCTTCGGGGCTGAACTGCAGCTGGCCGCCGTAGTGGTTGCTCTCGCCCGGGTGCGGGATCGGCGGGATCACGTCGCGCAGGGTCGAGCTGGCGGCGCTGTCGCCGCTCGCGGTCATTTCGGCGACGTGGATCGCGCCGGCGGAATCCACGTAGTCGAGGAAGAGGCGGCCGCTGAAGTCGAAGTCGGGCGAAAGCGCGATCGAGAGCAGGCCCCGCTCGCCGCCCCCGGCGACGAGCGAGCTGATGTCGGCGAACGGCTTCTGTTCGCCGTCCTGCACGAGCACGATCGAGCCGCCGCGCTCGACCACGAAGAGCCGTTCTGGGTTGCCGGGATCCGAGGTGACGTAGATCGGTTCTTCGAACCCGGAGCCGATCGATTGCAGGCTCAGTGCCTGGGCGCTGGTCGCCCAGAGCATTGCTGCCAGCAGTATCGCCGGTAGGAGTTTTCCCGCTGCCCGAAACACGAGGACAAAGTAGCTAACCCGTCCCCCGCCACCGAGTAGCGGTCGCGGCTCAGCCGGCGCGCAGGGTTCGGCAGCGCAGCGGACCGATGTCCGAGCCGAGCACCGCGACCGCGGCTGCGTAGCCGGGGCCGGCCTCGATCGGGGCGATCGCGACCGCGGCGGGTGGGGCGGGGGATCCGAGGCCGGTTCCCAGGCACTTCGCGCGAGCCTCGTGGCGGACCCAGGCCTCGTAGAAGGCGACCGGCTGCCGCTCGGGCGCGGCACTCCGCACGGCCTCTGCCTCCGCGGCCGGGAGCGAGCGCTGCGCCAGGGCGAGGAGGTTCTCTTGCGGCGCGATCGCCTCGACGTCGATCCCAACCTGGCGCCCCGACGTCACCGCGACGAGGGCGAGGCCGCCGGAATGGGAGAGGTTGAACTGGAGCCCGTCGCCGCTGTCCGCCCGCAGCCGCGGCTTACCCCGCTCGTCCGCCTCCAGGGCGATCTCAGAGGCCGGGCGGTCGAGGTAGCGACCCAGCGTCTGGCGCAACGCCCAACGAGCCGCGGCCCAGCGCCGGGCCGCGCCCTCGCGCAGGAATCCCTCGGCCCGCTCCCGCTCCTCCGGCGGTAGCTGCCGCGCCTCCGGCCACCCGGTTTCGTCGAGCGCCGCGCGCCAGATGTGGACCCCGTCGATCACCTGGATGCAATTGATAGCGTCGCACCCCTTGACTCGCCTCCTGATCACCGGCGGCGCGGGGTTCGTCGGTTCCAACCTCGCCGTCTCGCTCGCCTCCCGGCATCCCGAGTGGGAGGTCCTAGTGCTGGACAACCTCTACCGGAAAGGCTCGGAACTGAACCTGCCGCGGCTGGAGGAGGCCGGCGTCGAGTTCGTCAAGGGCGACGTGCGCGAGCCCGACGACCTTGCCGCGCTGCCGGGGCTGACGGCGCTGATCGAGTGCTCGGCCGAGCCCTCGGTGATGAGCGGCATCGACGGCGACACCGGCTACCTCGTCCACACCAACCTCACCGGCGCTTACAACTGCCTCGAGCTGGCCCGCCGCGACGGCGCCTTCATGGTCTTCCTCTCGACCAGCCGCGTCTACCCGGTGGCGCCGCAGGTGGAGCTGAACCTGGAGGAGACCGAGACCCGCTTCGAGATCGCCCCCGAGCAGGCGGTGCGCGGCGTCGGCCCGAAGGGGATCGCCGAGGACTTTCCGCTGGAGGGCGCGCGCACCCTCTACGGCGCCACCAAGCTCGCAGCCGAGATGCTGATCGAGGAGTACCGGGAGGCGCTAGGCGTCCCCGCGGTGATCGACCACTGCGGCGTGATCGCCGGCCCCTGGCAGATGGGCAAGGTCGACCAGGGGGTATTCACCCACTGGATGCTCGCCCACCGCTTCCGCAACCCGCTCAGCTACATCGGGTTCGGGGGGCATGGAAAGCAGGTGCGGGACCTCCTCCACGTCGAGGACCTGGTCGACTTGGTCGAGCGGCAGCTGCTCGCCCCCGAGAGCTGGGACGGGCGCACGGTGAACGTCGGTGGCGGCCGCGAGTGCAGCCTCTCGCTGCGCGAGACGACCGAGATCTGCCAGCGGCTGAGCGGCAACGAGGTGCCTATGACGCCGGTGGAGGAGACGCGCCAGGGGGACGTCCCGATATACCTATCCGACTGCACGAGACTCTTCGGCCTGGACGAGTGGCGGCCGCGGCGGAGCGCCGAACAGGTGCTCGTCGACATCAACGAGTGGATCGCCGCTGACGAGGAGCGCATCGCCCAGGCGCTTGGAATCGACACGTGATCATTAGCCATCAAGGAAGGAGCAACTGAACGCATGCCGGTCGCGATCATCACTGGTGCCGGGGGCCTGATCGGCTCCGAGGCCGTGGACCATTTCGTCAGCGAGGGCTTCGACGTGATCGGGATCGAGAACGACATGCGGGCGCGCTTCTTCGGCCCCGAGTCCTCGACTTCGCACGTCACCCAGAGGTTGGTCGAGGCCTATCCGTCGCAGTTCCGCTGGGAGAACAGCGACATCCGCGACGCCGGCGAGATCGATCGCATCTTCCGCGAGCAGGCCGGCAAGATCGAGCTGGTCGTCCACACCGCCGCCCAGCCCTCGCACGACTGGGCCGCGAGCGAGCCGCAGACCGACTTCGGCGTCAACGCCAACGGCACCCTGAACCTGCTCGAGGCGGCCCGTGCCCACTGCCCCGACGCCCCTTTCGTCTTCTGCTCGACCAACAAGGTCTACGGCGACACGCCGAACCGCTTGCCGCTGCAGAGCCTGGAGAAACGGCTGGAGCTGCCGGAGGACCACCCCTACTACAAGGGCATCGACACCAGCATGTCGATCGACTCCTCGACCCACTCGCTGTTCGGCGTCTCCAAGGCCGCGGCCGACCTCCTGGTGCAGGAGTACGGGCGCTACTTCGACATGCCGACGGTCGCCTTCCGCGGCGGCTGTCTGACCGGCCCCCAGCACGCCGGCGCCAAGCTGCACGGCTTCCTCGCCTACCTGATGAAGTGCGTCGTCACCGGCACGCCGTACACCGTCTTCGGCTACGAAGGCAAACAGGTCCGCGACAACATCCACAGCGCGGATCTCATTGCGGCGTTCGACACCTTCCGCAAGGCGCCGCGCGCCGCCGCCGTCTACAACATCGGCGGCGGCCGCTTCTCCAACTGCTCGATGCTGGAGGCGATCGACGCCTGCGAGCGGATCGCTGGCAAGGAGTTGCAGTGGGAGATGGGCGAGGAGCCGCGGATCGGCGACCACCGCTGGTGGATCAGCGACCTGGCCCCGTTCGAAGCCGACTACCCCGACTTCAAGCTCCGCTACGGCATCGACGAGATCCTGCAGGAGATGTACGAGCAGAACCTCGAGCGCTGGACCGCCGCGCCGGCTTAGGGCTCAGATCGCATGGCTGCTGATGATGGTGGCGATGATCATGAAGAAGCCCGCATACATGTCACGGCGCAGCGAGCGGATGTCTGCGTCGATGCGAGCAAAGCCTGCGCGCATCTCTGCTTTCGTGTCGGCGATCGCATCCTTCGTCTCGTCGAATCCCTTGTCGACCTTCTTGTTCAGGTCGTCGAGCCGCTCGTCGGTCCACTTCTCTCTGGGCACCATCACCGCCATGGATCTTAGCGTAACTTATTAGCTGCAACGAGAGACGCGCAGAAACTAAGAATTGCCGCGCCGCTTCGTGCCGAGTCCGTGACTTTCGATAGCGTCGCCGCCTCATGGCAGAGGCGATGAAGCTCTCGATAGTGATGCCGGCCCAGAACGAGGAGGGGTCGGTCGGGAAGACGGTGGAGGGCGTGGTCGCCGTGCTCGAGCGCGAGGGGATCGACTACGAGGTCGTCGTCGTCAACGACGACTCCGAAGACTCGACCGAAGCGGTGGTCGCCGCGATGGGCGAGCAGAACCCCCGGGTCCGGGTCCACCGCTCCCACAACGAACGCGGCTTCGGCAACGCGATCCGCGCCGGCCTCGACGTCTTCACCGGCGACGCCGTGGTGATCGTGATGGCCGACGCCTCCGACAACCCCGAGGACCTCATCCACTACTACCGCGTGCTCGAGCAGGGCTACGACTGCGCCTTCGGCTCGCGCTTCGTCCCCGGCGCCCACGTCTACGACTACCCCCGCGTCAAGTACATCGTCAACCGCCTCGCCAACCAGTTCATCCGCATCCTCTTCCGCCATCGCTACAACGACACCACCAACGCCTTCAAGGCCTACCGGCGCGAGGTCATCGAGACGATCCAGCCGTTGCTCTCCAAGCACTTCAACCTCACCGTGGAGATGCCGCTGAAGGCGATCGTCCGCGGCCACACCTACGCGGTCGTCCCCACCAACTGGACCAACCGCACCAGCGGCGTCGCCAAGCTGGCGATGAAAGAGATGGGCAGCCGCTATCTCTTCATCGTCCTCTACGTCTGGCTCGAGATGACCCTGAGCCGCGGGGACTACCGGGCTCGCAAGCCCTGACCCACGCAGTGAAGGTGCTCCTCGCCCTTGATCTGCGGGCACGGCGCAATTGCGCCGGGCCTGGGCACGCTGCGCAGCCGTCTTCCCGGTAGATAGCGGTCAGCTCAAGATTCACCTAAAAGTTCATCTCTTTTAGGTAAGAAAACCTGAACCCAATCAGATAGGTTCCACGACTCAACTGGGGCGCGCTTGCGAGTTCCGGTGTCACAAAGAGGAGAGGAACTCCGTGAGAATCACCAGTCCCAAATGCGCACTTAGGCGTTACCTACTGTTGCTCGTTGTAGTAGGAGCAAGTCTTTTCGTTGTCCCTACCGCTTCCGCGCTTACTCTGGGAGTGGGCTGGTCGGGAGACCCATCGGCAAACGATGTGGAAATGCCTCTAGTCGCAAAGTCGGGAGCGGCTACCTTTCGTGTGCCGATGGGCGGTGGCTTCGGCAGTCAGGCAGGCGATGACAGCATGGTGTCGGCCGCGGCCGCAAGCGGTGTAACTATCCACGCGGAAGTCTCCACCTCCAATCCGCTGCCGACCGGTGAAGCGCGGACCAACTTCATCAACTGGGTTCATTTCGCGGTCGAACGTTACGGCTACGAAGGGACCTTCTGGAAAGAACCGTCGCACGCCGCGCTCCCATACCGCCCTATTACTACCTGGGAGGTCTGGAACGAGCCCAATTTGGGCAATATCGGCGCAACTGAATACGGCGTCTTTCTCAACGCAGTTGCGAACTCGATTCAGAACGCATCAGAATCCAAGGCCGGGCGCCGAACCAACGTCTTGTCGGGGGGCCTTCTCGTCGAAGGAACGGTCGGAAAAGAAAGGCCGGTCGCCTACTACGGAGCCCTTTCCTACCTAGAAGAAGCCTATGCCCAGTTCGGTTCAAACGGCAACGTTACCGGTGTCGCTGTCCATCCATACGAGATCTATCCGGAAACTTTTCCAGGTAAAACGCGAATCCAGGCGTTTGAAACCGCCGTCGCCGGCCTGCACTCAAAGCTGGTGGAACTGGCCAAAGGCGGAGCGCAGAAGGCACTGTGGATAACGGAGGCGGGATGGCCGGCCGATGACCCCAAAGGCCTGGAAGTCTCGGTCGGACCCACCGGGCAAGCGACCTTGCTGCGCCAAGCCGTCGACTACGTAAGGAACAACGAGACCTCGCTCAATGCCAAAGATTTCCTTTGGTACAACTTCCGCGACGCTCCTGGCGAAAGCAAATGGGACAACTTCTGCGGTCTGAGAGATCACGAAGGCAACTTCCGCCCGGCCTGGACCGCGTTTCAGGAAAAGGCAGGCGTGCCGCAGGTTGTTCCGCAGCCACCGGGCGTCGTCACCCAGGCTGCGTCCGCCGTTCAGGACCTCCAAGCGACGCTGAACGGAACTGTCAATCCAGCGGGACTCCCGACGACCTATTGGTTCGAATACGGGACTACCACCAGCTACGGCAGCTCGAGCAGCCACCAAGCCGCTGGGAGCGGTGAAAGCTCGCAGGCAGTCACTGCGCTGGCTGGTGATCTACAGCCGGCGACTACTTACCACTTCCGAATCGTTGCCAACAATGCGGTGCGTACCAGTTACGGAGCGGACATAACCTTCACGACTGTAAGTGCTGCGCGCGTTGCTTCGATCATCGATCCGAAAAGCGGCCTCACCAATATGTGGCGCGGGTCCGACGGCAATCTCTACGAGACCGTGGCGGTGGGTGGCAAGTGGACCACGTTCAGCCCGACTTTCGGAACCAAACCGGCCGGGGTCGGCGTCGCCAGTGCTCCTGCTCTGGCGATCGACAACGCCAACGGCTTAGTTGCTGTATGGCGCGGTTCAGATGGGAATATCTATGAGACCTCTGTGGTGAACGGTGCCTGGTCGACCTTCAGCCCGACCTGGTCGAACAAGCCTGCAGGCGTGACCGCCGTCGGTGTCCCCTCGCCCGTCATCGATCCCGCCAACGGCCTCTCGATCTCCTGGCGCGGCTCCGACGGCAACGTCTACGAGACGCTGGCGCCGGGCGGCGGTAGCTGGACCACCTTCAGCCCGACCTGGTCCAACAAGCCGGCCGGCGTCACGGTGGCGAGCGATCCCGCTGCCGTCATCGATCCCACCAACGGCCTCTCGATCTCTTGGCGCGGCTCCGACGGCAACGTCTACGAGACCTCTGCCCCCGGCGGCGGCAGCTGGACCAGCTTCAGCCCGACCTGGTCGAACAAGCCTGCAGGCGTGACCGCCGTCGGTGTCCCCTCGCCCGTCATCGATCCCGCCAACGGCCTCTCGATCTCCTGGCGCGGCTCCGACGGCAACGTCTACGAGA
>JBQCHW010000012.1:0-3588 GCA_051954315.1 Solirubrobacterales bacterium | reverse complement strand
CCCATCGCCAGCTGCTCGCAGGAGGCGACGAGGACCTTGGTCAGCGCCGTCGCCTGCTCCATCGGCGCCTCGATCTTGTAGAGGCCGAGGAAGTCCGCCGCCTCCTCGGCGAAGTCGACGATGTCGTCCATCTGCGTCGCCAGGTTGTAGATGTCCTCGCGATCGATCGGCGTGACGAAGGTCGAGTTCAGCCGCTGGACGATTTCGTGGGTGATTTTGTCGCCCTCCTGCTCGGCGATCACGATCTCCCGCGAGAGGGCCCCGGAATCGGGCCAGGTGTGCATCATCTCGTCGAGCAGCTTCGCCGCCCGCACGGAGTTCTGCCCCGCCTGGTTGAAGAGGTCGAAGAAGGTCTGATCGCGAGGAAGGAGCGAGAAGCGCGCCACTGTGGCGCATCCTAGAGATGTAACAAGCGGGAGCGCCGCTCAGGCGGCCGAGGCGGCGAGGTGCTCTGCGGCACGTGCGGAATGCCGCGCCATCAGCTCCTCCTGGGCGCTGCGCAGTTCGCCGTTCGGGCGGCGGCGGGACCAGGCACCGTCGGCGTCGAGCTCCCAGGAGCTGGCGTTGTCGGCGAAGCAGCGCTCGAGCACGTCGAGCAGGTCGGCCTTGATCGCCACGTCCTCGACCGGGACCACCAGCTCGACCCTGCTGTCGAGGTTGCGCGGCATCAGGTCGGCGGACCCCATCAGCACCCGCGTCTCCTCGCCGCGGCGGAAGGCGTAGATCCGCGAGTGCTCGAGAAAGCGGCTGACGATCGAGCAGACGTGGATGTTCTCCGAGACCCCCTCCACCCCCGGGCGCAGGCCGCAGATCCCACGCACGTTGAGGTCGATCCGCACCCCCGCCTGCGAGGCCTTATAGAGGGCGTCGATGCACTTGGCGTCGACCAGCGAGTTCATCTTCAGGGCGATCCGGGATTCCTCGCCCGCCTCGTGCGCCTCGACCGTGCGCTCGATCTCCTCGATGATCTGGTCCCGCATCGTCGTCGGCGAGACCAGCACCTTGCGGAATCCCGCCGGGCGGCCGTAGCCGGTGAGGAAGTTGAACATCTCGGCGACGTCGGCGCCGATGTCGGCGTCGGCGGTGAAGATGCCGAGGTCGGTGTAGAGGCGGGCGGTTTTCGGGTTGTAGTTGCCGGTGCCGACGTGGACGTACTCGCGCACCTGGTCGCCCTCCCGGCGAGCGACGACGATCGCCTTCACGTGCGTCTTCAGCCCCGGAATCCCGTAGACGACGTGGACCCCCGCCTCCTCCAGCGACTTCGCCCAGTGGATGTTCGCCTCCTCGTCGAAGCGGGCTTTCAGCTCGACCATGCAGACCGCCTGCTTACCGCGTTCCGAGGCGCGGATCAGCGACGGGACCAGCGGCGAGTCGTCGCTGGTCCGGTACACCGTCTGCTTGATCGCCAGCACGTCGGGATCGGCTACCGCCTGGGCGACGAAGCGCTCGACCGAGGTGTTGAAGGAGTCGAAGGGGTGATGGACGAGGAGGTCGCGCTGGCGGACCTCGGCGAACATGTCGACCGGTTCGTCGTCTTCCCCCTGCAGGCGCGGCTGGGTGACCGGCGTCCAGGGGGCGTAGCGGAGGTTGGAGCGGCCCGGGACGTCGGTGATCGCCTCGAGGTCGGAGAGGTCGAGGAGGCCGTCGATGTCGTAGACCTCGCGGTCTTCCAGCCGCAGCGCCTCGACCAGTTGGGCGCGCAGCTTCGGATTCATCCCGTCCTCGACCTCGAGCCGGACGACCTCGCCGAAGCGGCGGCGCCGGAGCTCGTCCTCGACCGCCTGCAGGAGGTCGTCGGCCTCGTCGGAGACGTTGAAGTCGGCGTCGCGGGTGACCCGGAAGTAGCCGTGGTCGAGCACCTCGATCCCCGGGAACAGCGCGTCCAGGTTGGCGGCGATCACCTCCTCCAGCGGCACGAAGGCGAGGCCGCCGTCGCCGAGCGGGAGGAAGCGGCCGAGCAGCTCCTTCGGGACCTTGACCCGGGCGATGATCTCGTTGCCGCTCTCGGCGTCGCGCAGCAGCACCCCGAGGCTGAGCGAGAGGTTGGAGATGTAGGGGAAGGGGCGGCCGAGGCCGATCACCAGCGGCGTCAGCGCCGGGAAAACCTGCTGCTCGAAGCGCTCGTCGATCTCCCGCCGCTCCTCCTCGGAGGCGGTGTCGAGGGTGACGATCCTGATCCCCTGCTCCTCCAGGGCGGGCCGCAGCTCGGCGTTGAAGCAGTGGCAGAGCTGGTCGTCGAGCTCGAGCACCCGCTGCTGGATCGCGTCGATCTGCTCTTTCGGGGTCAGCCCGTCGGGGCCGCGGGCTTCGATCCCGGCGTCGAGCTGGTCGAAGAGGCCGGCCACCCGGACCATGAAGAACTCATCGAGGTTGGAGGCGTAGATACTGCAGAACCGGACCCGCTCGAGCAGCGGCGTCTCCTCGTCTTCGGCGAGTTCGAGCACCCGCTTGTTGAAGTCGAGCCAGGAGAGCTCGCGGTTGAAGTAGAGGGCGGGATCGTCGATGCCCCCATCGTACTGCGGGGCACCGGGCTGGTCGCCGGCCTCAGGCGGCACGCGAGAGGGCCTGCGAGCCGCCGGCCGCGGCGGCGTCGAGGGCGCGCCGGTAGCCGGCCGCGAGCTGGCCGAGCGAGCGCTCCCAGGAGCGGCTGCGGGCGGCCAGGGCGGCGGCGTCGCCGAGCTGGCGGCGCAGCTCGGGCGAGGAGGCGAGCTGCAGCAGGGTGCCGGCGATCTGGTCGGCGTCGGGACGGCAGAGGAGGCCGGTGTGGCGGTTCTCGACCAGGGTCGCCGGCCCGCCCTCGGCGACGGCGACGACCGGAAGGCCGCTGGCGGCGGCCTCCAAGATCACCTGGCCGTAGGTGTCGGTGCCGCTGCAGAAGAGGAAGGCATCGGCGCTCGCGTAGGCGCGAGGCAGCTCCTCGCCGGAAAGCCAGCCGAGGAAGGTCGCCCTCTCCCCTAGCCGCTCGCGCAGCTCCCCCTCCTCCGGGCCGCCCCCGGCCAACAGCAGGTGCAGACGCGGGTCGCGGTCGTGGGCGCGGATGAAGCTCTCGGCGAGCAGGTCGACGCCCTTCTCGCGGGTCAGGCGGCCGGCGTAGAGGACCTTTATCTCGCCCGGGAAGGCGTCGCGGTCGGCCTTGCCGGGGTCGAAACGGTCGGTGTCGACGCCGCGCTCCCAGCGGCCGACCCGGGCGGGGTCGGCGCCGAGCGCGATCACCGAGGCGTCGGCCGAGGGACTCGGCGAGAGGACGGCGCCAGGGGCGCTGTAGAAGGCGCCGAGGCCGGCGCGGGTGAGCGCCTCCAGGGTCTCGTCCTGCGTCCGCATCCCGGCGTAGGTGGCGATCTCGGTGTGGTAGCTGGCGATCAGCGGCACGCCGGTGATCCGGCTCATCAGCGTCGCCGCGATCCCGGCGGGACCGGGGGCGGTGACGTGGACGAGGTCGTAGCAGCCGTCGGCCAGAACCTCGACCAGGTCCGGCAGCCCCGGCACGCCGAGCCTCATCCCCTCATAGAAGGGAACCTCGAGCTCCGCGGCAGCAGGCAGGCGACGATCAACCCCAGGATCCGTGCCGACGATGTCGACCTCGAACCC
>JBQCHW010000011.1:0-9487 GCA_051954315.1 Solirubrobacterales bacterium | reverse complement strand
CCTACGAGCAGCTGCGCGAACTCGGCGTCCGCGTCGTCGTCGACGACCGCTCCGAGTCGATCGGCAAGAAGATCCGCGACGCCTCGACGATCGGCCGCTATCCGTACATGCTCGTGGTCGGCGACCGCGAGGAGGAGAACGGCGCCGTCGCCGTCCGCTCCCACGACGAGGGCGATCTCGGCGAGATGTCCCTGGCCGACTTCGCCGCCCGCGTCCGCGCCGAGACCGAGGCTCGCTGAGGCCGCACCTTGCGCGAAGCCGCTCTGCCTCTATACTGCGCCGAACTTGATCGCAGGCATCAAAAATCGCAGCCGCCGCTGAGCGCCCCGTGCCTGCCTACCGTCTCGTCCTCTTGAAGTCCCACCTCCTCTCTCGATAGTGCCGGTTCCCCGCAGGTTCGACCGGCGCCCCCCAGAGCGCGACACGACGCGGATCAACGAGCGGATCCGCGTGCCCCAGGTGCGCCTGATCGGCGCCGACGGCGAGCAGCTCGGGCTCCTCGACACCAACGACGCCCTGCGCAAAGCCCAGGACGCCAACCTAGACCTGGTCGAGGTGGCGCCGAACTCGAAGCCGCCGGTCACCCGCCTGCTCGACTACTCGAAGTACAAATACGAACAGGAGCAGAAGCAGAAGGCGGCGCGCAAGCACCAGCAGCAGGTCAACGTCCGCGAAATCAAGCTGCGCCCGAAGATCGCGACGCACGACTACGAGACCAAGAAGGGCCACGTCGAACGCTTCCTCAAGCACCGCGACAAGGTCAAGGTGACGATCATGTTCCGCGGCCGCGAGCAGGCCCACCCGGAGCGCGGCCGCGACCTGCTCAACAAGCTCTTCGAAGATCTCGACGGCCTCGCGGTGATCGAATCGGCGCCGCTGCAGGAAGGCCGCAACATGAGCATGCTGCTCGGCCCCTCCAAAGAGGTCGACAAGATCGTCGGCGCCGCCGAGGGCGACGACGCCCCGGCCGAGGCGCCCGCTGCGGCTGACGCGCCTGCGGCCGACGACGCCGCCGCGGCCGACGAGACGCCCGCGGCCGACGAGTCCTAAGCCAGGATCGCGTCGGCGATCCGCTGCGCGGCCTGGCCGTCCCAGAGGGGCGGGGGCGGCGGTGGCGGTCCGGTGCGCTCGGCGAGCAGGCCGGGGATGCGGGCGATCGCGCCCGGCTCGAGGCCGAGCAGGGTGTTGGTGCCGGAGGTGAGGGTGACCGGCCGCTCGGTGTTGTCGCGGAGGGTGAAGCAGGGGACGCCGAGATAGGTCGTCTCCTCCTGGATGCCGCCGGAGTCGGTGAGGACGGCGCGGGCCTCGGCGATCAGGGAGAGGAAGTCGACGTAGCCGAGCGGGTCGACCAGGTGCAGGCCGGGGGCGTTCGGCTCGAGGCCTTCCATCATCTTGCGGGTGCGCGGGTGGACCGGGAAGAGGACCGGCATCTGCTGGGACAGCGCCGCCAGCTGCGCCACGGTCTCGGCGAGCAGCGGCCCGTCGACGAGGGCCGGGCGGTGGAGGGTGACGAGGGCGTATGAGCCCGGCGCGAGGCCGAGGCGCGCCGCCGAGCCCGCCGCCCGGAAGCGCGATTCCAGCGCCACCAGGCTGTCGATCATCGTGTTGCCGACCATGTGCATGCGCTCGTCGGGGAGGCCTTCGTGGCGCAGGTTCGTCACCGCCTCGGGGCTGTGGAGGAAGAGCCACTCGGCGAAGCGGTCGGCGACGATCCGGTTGACCTCCTCGGGCATCGTCATGTCGAAGCTGCGCAGGCCCGACTCGACGTGGGCGACCGGGATCCCCATCTTCACCGCGGTCAGCGCCGCCGCCAGGGTCGAGTTGACGTCGCCGGGGGCCATCACCAGATCCGGCCGCTCGTCGGCCAGCACCGGCTCCAGCCGCTCCATCGTCCGCGCCGTCTGCGCCGCGTGCGTCCCGGAGCCGACCTCGAGCATGTAGTCGGGCGCCGGCACCCCCAGCTCCTCGAGGAAGACCTCCGACATCAGCCGGTCGTAGTGCTGGCCGGTGTGGACGATTACGTGCCGGCCCTCGGGATGACGCTCCCGCAGCGCCCCGATCACCGGGGCGGTCTTGACGAAGTTAGGGCGCGTTCCGACGACGTAGAGGATGCGCATCGCGGCGGCAGCGTATCTGCTTCAATAGCGGACCCGATGCCGAAGATGAAAACCCATTCGGGCGCCAAGAAGCGCTTCAAGAAGACCGCCAAGGGCAAGCTCCGTGGCCGTCGCGCCTTCTCCAGCCACATCCTGGAGAAAAAGTCGCCGAAGCGGAAGCGCAAGATGGCGAAGCCGGTCGACATCGCGCCCAGCGACCAGAAGAAAGTCCGGACCCTGCTCGGAGGCGGCAAGTGAGCCGCGTCAAGCGCAGCGTCCACGCGCGCAAGAAGCGCCGCAAGGTGCTGAAGGAAGCGAAGGGCTACTTCGGCCGCAAGCATTCCTCCTACCGCTTCGCCAAAGAGCAGGTGCAGCGGTCGGGGATGTACGCCTACCGCGACCGGCGCAACAAGAAGCGGACCTTCCGCCGCCTCTGGATCACCCGCATCAACGCCGCCGCGCGGCTCGAGGGCATGAGCTACTCGGAACTGATGCACGGCCTCAGCAAAGCCGAAGTCGAGGTCAACCGGAAGATGCTGGCCGAGATCGCCGTCTCCGACCGCGACGCCTTCCGCCGATTTGTGGAGCTAGCCCGGGAGGGTGCGGCCGCCTGAGGGCGAACCCACACTTTCTCTCTCCCGGGCGGGCCGTTTATCGGCCCGCTTTTTTGTTTCTGATGATCGAAAGCAACCAAAACGAGAAATTGAAATTGGTCCGCAAGCTGCGCGACCGCAAGCACCGCGAGCGCGAGGGCCTGTTCGCGACCGAGGGCGAGGACCTGCTCGAGGCCGGTCTGGCGGCCGGGGCGCAGCCGCGGTTCGTGCTGGTCGCGGCGGGCTCGGGCCTCGCGGGCGAGGAGGTTGCGCCTGAGCTACTTGCCGACGTCTCGTCTCTCGGCTCCGGCACGAGGGTGATCGCCGTGTGGCCGATGCGCCGGCCCGAGGGTGTCGACTTCCTCTCGCTATCCGAGAGCAAAGCGACACCCCCTTGCCTCTACCTGCATGGCGTCGGGGATCCCGGCAACGTCGGCACGATCGTGCGGACCGTCGATGCGCTCCTTGACGGACCCGTCGTTTTGGGTCCCGATTGCGCCGATCCCTACTCGCCCAAGGCGGTACGAGCCTCGATGGGGTCGATCTTCTCTTCCCCGCCCGTGCAAGCGGGCTTCGACGCGACGGGAGAGCCGCGTGTCGCTTTAGTCGCCCACGGGGGTCAAAAACTCGACACGCTCGACGGGGCCGCCACGGTTTGCCTCGGCGCCGAGCGCGAGGGACTCCCCGACGAGGTACTTGCCGCCTGCAACGCCCAGGTCACGATCCCGCTTCGCGAGGGCGGCGCCGAGTCGCTCAACGTCGCCGCTGCCGCTGCGATCGCCGCTCAGCGGTTATCTTCGCTCGCCATGCGGGAGGCCCAGAGCGATGGTTGAGCGGATCGAGGAGATCAGGGCCGAGGCTGCGGCGGCGATCGAGGGCGCCGGCACCAGCGCCGAGCTTGAGGAGCTGCGGGTCCGCTACCTCGGCCGCAAAGCCGAGCTGACCTCAATCCTGCGCGGGATCGCCGAGCTGCCGGCCGAGGAACGGGGCGCTGTCGGCGGCGCCGCCAACAAGGCCCGCAAGGAGCTGGAAGCGCTGCTGGAGGCGCGCGCGGAGCGGCTCGACGCCGCCGAGCTGGAGGCAAAGCTGGTCACCGACCGGGTCGACGTCACCCTGCCGGGCGCGCCGCCGCGGCCGGTCGGCCACACCCACCTGATCGCCCGCACCACCCGCCTGCTCGAGGACACGATGGTCGGGCTCGGCTACCACGTTGCCGAGGGCCCGGAGATCGAGCACGACTACTACAACTTCACCGCCCTCAACCACCCGCCCGGCCACCCGGCGCGAATGCTCCAGGACACCTTCTATGTGCAGTCGCACCCCGACGTGCTCCTGCGCACCCACACCTCGCCGATGCAGGTGCGCTCGATGGAGACCCAGCCGCCGCCGATCTTCGTCGTCGTCCCCGGCAAGGTCTACCGGCGCGACTCCGACGCCACCCACAGCCCGATGTTCCACCAGATGGAGGGGCTGGCGATTGCCGAGGGGATCACCCTCGCCGACCTACAGGGGACGCTCTTGGCGATGTGCCGGGCGATCTTCGGCCCCGACCGCGAGGTCCGCCTGCGGCCGCACTTCTTCCCCTTCACCGAGCCCAGCGTTGAGGTCGATGTTTCCTGCTTCCAGTGCGGCGGCACCGGCGAGCTGGCCGGCGGCGAGCGCTGCAACCTCTGCAAGGGCCAGGGCTGGATCGAGATCCTCGGCGCCGGCATGGTCGACCCCAACGTCCTCGGCTTCGTCGAGGGCTACGGTTATGACGCCGAGCGGGTGCAGGGCTTCGCCTTCGGGATCGGGGTCGAGCGGGTGGCGATGCTGCGCCACGGCGTCCCCGACCTGCGGCGCTTCTTCGACAACGACGTGCGAATGCTGGAGCAATTCGGATGAGGGTCCCGTACAGCTGGCTGCGCGAGTACTGCGATCCCGGCATGGAGCCGGCGGAGCTGGCCGACCGCCTGGTGATGACCGGGACCGAGGTCGAGCGGCTCGACCGCGTCGGGCCGCCCTCAGCCGACGGCTTTGTGGTCGGCAAGGTCGTCAAATGCGAGAAGCACCCGAAGGCCGACCGGCTCAGCGCCTGCATGGTCGATACCGGCGACGGCGAGCGGCCGATCGTCTGCGGCGCGCCGAACGTGGCGGCCGGGCAGACGGTTGCGGTGGCCCTGCCCGGGGCGCGGATGCCGAACGGCGAGAAGCTGCGCAAGGCGAAGCTGCGGGGGATCCCCTCCGAAGGGATGATCCTCGCCGCCGACGAGCTCGAGATCGGCGACGACCACGAGGGGATCATGGTCCTCGACGAGAGCCTCGCCGCCGGTACGCCGCTGGCCGAGGTGCTGCCGCTGGGCGAGCCGGTCCTGGAGATCGAGGTAACCCCGAACCGGACCGACTGCTTCGGCGTCCACGGCGTCGCCCGCGAGGTCCACGCGATCACCGGGGCGCCGCTCGCCGCCGACCCCTGGGCCGAGGACGCGCCGGCCGAAGGGGAGGGGGAGGCGTCGGACTACGCCTCGGTCACGGTCGAGGTCCCGGAGCTCTGCCCGCGCTTCACCGCCCGCGTCTTCACCGACATCATGATCGGCCCCTCGCCGCTGTGGCTGCAGGCGCGCCTCGCCGCCGCCGGCCAGCGCCCGATCAACAACGTCGTCGACATCACCAACTACGTGATGCTGCTGACCGCCCAGCCGCTGCATGCCTTCGACCTCGACAAGGTCCCCGACGGCGCCCTCTTCGTCCGCACCGCGGAGGAGGGGGAGAAGATGACGACGCTCGACGACGTCGAGCGCACCTTCGATGCCGAGACGGTTCTCGTCTGCGACAAGAACGGGCCCTCGGGGATCGCCGGGATCATGGGCGGCCAGGTCTCCGAGGTCTCCGAGTCGACGACTCGGGTCCTGCTCGAGGTGGCGAACTGGAACGGGACCAACATTCTGCGGACCTCGCGACAGCTCGGCCTGCGCTCCGAGGCCTCCTCGCGGTTCGAGAAGCAGCTCCACCCGGAGCTGACGATGCGGGCGCAGAGGGTTGCCTCGCGGCTGATGGTCGAGCTCTGCGGCGCCAAGCTGGTGCCGGGGACGATCGACGTCGCCGCCGAGATCCCGCCGCCGCGGCGGCTGATCCTGCGGGCAGAGCGGGTCGAGGGGCTGCTGGGGATGGCCATCTCCCAGGCCGACCAGAAGACCTACCTGGAGCGGCTCGGCTTCGAGGCGCAGGAGGCCGGCGACGACCTCGAGGTGGTCGTTCCGCCCGACCGCCACTACGACGTCACCCGCGAGGTCGACCTGATCGAGGAGGTGGCGCGGGTCCACGGCATCGACGAGCACCTGCCGACGACCCTGCCAGCGGTCGGCGGCGCCGTCGGCGGCCTCAGCCGGCCGCAGCGCCTGCGGCGGCGGGCCGAGGACGGCCTCCGCGACCTCGGCTTCGACCAGGTCGTCGGCTGGAGCTTCACCGACCCCGGCGAGGCCGGGCGGCTGCGGATCCCCGCCGACGACCCGCGGGCGAAGCCGGTGATGCTCGCCAACCCGCTCTCCGAGGACCAGTCGGCAATGCGCACGCTCCTGCTCGGTTCGCTCCTCGACATCGCCGCCAGGAACAGCGCCCGCGGCGCCGGCGCCCTTGCCCTCTTCGAATCCGCCCGCGTTTACCTGGAAGAGACTTCAGATGCCCAGACGGGGATCGACCCCCTTGCCGGGAGGTTCGCCGGCGATCAGCCGGCGCCGTTCTCTGAGCCGCACCGGCTGGCCGGGATCGCCGTCGGGCCGCTGGCGCCGCGCTCGTGGCGGAGCGGGGGCGAGGCTGCGGACTTCTTCGCTCTCAAGGGCGTGCTGGAAGGGCTGGCGGCGCTGCTCGGCGTCGAGCTCAGCTTCGCTCCGACCGAGGAGCCGTTCCTGCACCCGGGCCGCGCGGCTGTGGTCTCGGTTGACGGCGAGGCCGCCGGTTGGCTCGGGGAGGTCCATCCGCTGGTCTGCCGCACCTGGGACCTCGATGCCGCCGCCGCCTTCGAACTCGACCTGGCGCCGCTGCTGGCCGCCGCGACCGTCGGCGAGGAGCGCTACGAGGACGTCACCACCTTCCCGGCCGTCTACCAGGACCTGGCGGTCGTGCTGCCCGCCGAGACGGCGGCCGCCGAGGTCCGCGCCGCGGTGATGGCAGGGGGCGGCGAGCTGTTGCGCGCGGCCGAGGTCTTCGACCTCTTCGAAGGCGAGCAGCTCGGCGAGGGGCGCAAGAGTCTCGCGCTCAACCTCGAGTTCCGCGCCGACGATCGCACCCTCACCGACGAGGAGGTCGCCGAGCGGCGGCAGGCGATCGAGGCGAAGCTGGCCGAGATCGGGGGGTCGCTGCGTGGCTGACCTCGCCGCCCAACCCCTCGACGGCACGCCCGCGGCGCGGGTGCTGGTCGCCGGCGCCTCCGGGTTCACCGGCGCTCTCGCCGCCGAGATCGTCTGGAACCACCCGAAGCTGGAGCTGGTCGCGGCGACCTCGCGCAGCGATGCCGGCAAGCGGCTCGACGCGATCTACCCGCGTTACCGGGTGCCGATCGAGCTGACCGAGCTCGACTTGGACAACCTGCCCGAGGTAGACGCGGCGATCGTCGCCTACCCGCATGGCGCCGCCGCGCCGACCGACGCGGCGCTGCGGGCGCAGGACATCGTCGTCGTCGACCTCTCCGCCGACTTCCGCCTCCGCGACCGCGAGACCTACGAGCGCTGGTATGGCGAGCACGGTGCCCCCGACCTCTTCGGCACCGGCGTCTACGGGCTCAGCGAGATGTACCGAGAGGAGCTGCGCGATGCGAAGCTGTGCGCCACCCCCGGCTGCTACCCGACCGCGAGCGTGCTGGCGCTGGCGCCGCTGGCCGAACAGGGCCTGCTCTCCGAGGTCTTCATCAGCGCGATGCAGGGCACCTCCGGCTACGGCCGGGCCAGCGACGACCTCGTCCACTTCTCGAACATGACCGAGAACGCCTTCCCTTACAAGACCGAGGGACACCGGCACCGGCCGGAGATCGAGCAGGAGCTGGCGGCGCTCGGCAGCCCGGCGCCAGTCACCTTCGTGCCGCACCTGCTGCCGCTCGACCAGGGCGAGCTCGCGACCTGCTTCGCCTCGCTGAAGGAAGAAGTCTCGAAAGAGGCGGTCCGCGACCTCTACGACCGCCGCTACGGCGACGAGCCGTTCGTCCACGTCCTCGACGCCTCGCCGAACCTGCGCGCGGTCCGGGACACGAACGAGTGCCACGTCTATGTCACCGTCGAGGAGCGGGGGAGGGTGATGGCGTTCTCGGCCATCGACAACATCTGGAAGGGCGCCTCCAGCCAGGGTGTGCAGAACCTCAACCTGATGCTGGGGATCGAGGAGACGGTGGGGCTGATATGAGCCTCCCAGGTCATTCGCCTGTTCTTTTTGGCTGCCCTATGACCAAAAGGAACAACTAATGAGCACCGGCTTCTTTCGCTCACGCTGGGTCAATGCTCCCGATGGTGTCGAGGAGCTCGATCCGAACCAGCTCGCGCCTGGCTTCCGCGCCGGCGGCGCCCACTGCGGGCTCAAGGGCGGCGGCAAGACCGATGTCGGCCTCGTCGTCTGCGACGCCGAGGAGGTCGCTTCGGCGATGGTCCTCACCCGCAACGCCTCGGCCGCCGCTCCGATCAGGATCTGCCGCGACGAGGTCGGTCGCACCGGCGTTCGCGCCGCAGTCGTCAACAGCGGCAACGCCAACGCCGAGACCGGCGAGCAGGGGCTGGCCGACGCGCGGGCGATGTGCGAGCAGACCGCCGCCGAGCTGGGCCTCGATGCAAGCCAGGTCGCGGTCGCCGAGACCGGGACGATCGGGGTGCCGCTGCCGGTCGACGCCGTCCTCGCGGGCATCGGCGACGCCGCTTCCGGGCTCTCCGAGCAGGGCGGCGGCGCCTTCTCCGACGCGATCCTCACCACCGACCGCTGGCCGAAGCGCTGCACCCTGCGGGCCGGCGGCGTGACCCTTTCCGCCCAGGCGAAGGGGGCGGGGATGATCGAGCCGAACATGGCGACGATGCTCTGCTTCGTCCAGACCGATGCCGTCGTCGAGGACGCCGACGCGCTCCTGCACGCCGCCGTTGACGCTTCTTTCAACCGGATCACCGTCGACGGACAAATGAGCACCAACGACACGGTGCTGCTCCAAGCCTCCGGCGCCTCCGGGCAGCCGCTGCCACCGGGGCTGCTGGAGGCGGTGCTGATGCAGCTGGCAATCGAGATCGTCCGCGACGGCGAGGGCGCCGTCCGCACCGGCCGGATCGAGGTAAGCGGGGCGGCGACTCAGTCCGAGGCCGAGCGGGTCGCTCGGGCGATCGCCAACTCGCCCCTGGTCAAGACCGCGCTGTTCGGTCGCGACCCGAACTGGGGCCGGATCGCCCAGGCCGCCGGCGCCGCGCTCGCCGGCGAGGATCTCGACGAGCTCGGGGCGGAGAACATCGACGCGGCCGAGCTCGGTGCCGACGTCCCCGAGGCCGAGATCGGCCTGCGCCTCGGCCGCGGCGATCACAGCGCCCACGTCTGGTTCTCGGACCTCGGCTACGACTACGTCAAGCTCAACGCGGAATACACGACGTGAGCGCCACCCCGAACACGAATCAGCACGACAGCAGCGTCGCCACCCTCCTCGAGGCGCTGCCGTACATCCGCGAGTTCCACGGGCGCACCGTGGTGATCAAGTACGGCGGCGCGGCGATGCTCGACGAGGGCCTGCGGGAAAACTTCGCTCGCGACGTGGTCCTGCTCAAGTACGTCGGCCTCAACCCGATCATCGTCCACGGCGGCGGCCCC
>JBQCHW010000010.1:0-2896 GCA_051954315.1 Solirubrobacterales bacterium | reverse complement strand
TGGGGTGTGGGGGGGTGGTGGGGGGGTTGGGGTTTGTTTTTTGGTGGGGGGTGTGGGAGCCCCCCCCCCCCCCCCGGGCTCCCGTCAAGCGCCAGCTCCTCCCGGTATCGATGGACCAGGAGCAGGGAATAGTCCGTTCCGGCGCCGAAGATGAGGACGAGGAGGAGCATCGTGCCCTCGGCGTTGACGGTGATCCAGCTGGCCTCGATGAGTAAGTACGCGATGCCGACAGCTACGAGGTAGGCGGCGCCGACCGCGATGAGGGGGAGGAGGGCTAGGACCGGCGTTCGGTAGACGAGGAGGAGCAGGAGAAGGACTAAGCCGACGCTGGCGAAGAGCAGGGTGTGGGCGGCTTCGGAGGCGGTGGCCTCGAGGTCGGCGGCGATCCCGCCCGGGCCGGTGACGAAGGACTGCATACCCGGCGGCACGTGTGCGCGCAGGTATCTGCGGATTCCGTCGACCCCTTTGACGACGGCGCCGCGGTCGTCGGCGTCGATCGCGAGGAAGAGGAGCGCCGCCTTGCCGTCGCGGGAGATCGGGCCGACGCCGTTGGCGACCCCCGCCACCGCGGCGAGGTCGTGCCGGTAGCGGGGCGCGCCCGAGAAGGGGTCGAGGACCGGCGTCGCCCCGGCCAATGCCAGCCGGTCGAGGCCGTCGCCGAGCCGCCCGATCGCCCGCAGGTCCCGCTTCGTCAGCCCGCCCGGCCGTTCGAAGACGATCACGACCGGTACCTCTTCGCCGCCGCCGGAGACGTTCTGCAGCGCCTTCACCGCCCGCGTCGATTCCGAATCCGCCGGCAGGAAGCTGCTCTGTCCGGCGGCGGTGACGTCGTCGATGTGCGCGTGGGCGACGAGGCCGGCGGCCCCGAGCAGGAGCCAGACCGCGACCGTCACCCAGCGCCCGCGTGGCCCGGTGATCACCCGTCGCAGGCTAATCGCGCCCGGTGACTGATTTGCCGGACGCATGATTGGCTCGGGGTCGAGTGGGTACACACGGCTAATGAGCTCGAAGCCGCTGCTCCTCGCTGCCCTGGTCGCCCTCTCCCTCGGCCTTGCCGCTTGCGGGGGCGGCGGCTCCGACTCCTCTGAACCGGTCCCGTCGGTCGCCGAAGAAGCCGAAGAAAGCGGCGAAGAAGCGGGCGAAGCGGCTGAAGAAGCGGGCGAAGAAGCCGGGGAAGCCGGCGAAGAAGCGACCGAAGAAGCCGAAAGCGAACCCGCCCCGAGCGGCGAGGCTCAGAAGTCCGAAAAAGTCCAGATCGTCGAATTCAGCTACGAACCCGACCCGGTGGTAGTCCAGGCCGGCGGCAAGGTGATCTGGCAGAACGAGGACTCCGCGCCGCACACCGCGACCGCCGACGACGGCAGCTTCGACACCGGCACGATCGAAGAAGGCAAGATCGGCTCGGCGACCTTCAAGGAACCCGGCACCTACACCTACTTCTGCGAAATCCACCCGACGATGCACGGCACCGTCGAAGTGGTCGAATAGCGCCGGGGCCAGGATGCCGTTCTGGCTCGCCCGCAAAGCAGCGCCCCACCTCTGGAAGCGCGTTCCCTGGGCCAAAGTCTGGGTCGCCAGCCTCTGGCTGCTGAAGAAGGGTCGCGACCGGATCGAGGGTAACCTCAGCCAGCGCGAACAGACCGAGTTCTGGAACCTGCTGAAGAAGTCCAAGGGCCGGCCGGACTACCTCTCCAAGCGCGACAAAACCCGCCTCAAGCACCTGGTCGGCAAAGCGATCCGCGGCTAGTTCTCGCCGTAGTGGAAAGATGCTCTCGTGCCCGAGGGGGAGCGAGAGGATCTGGCGGAGCTGCTGGCGCGGCGGGCGCTGACCGAGGACGCGGCGCGGACCGATGCGGTCGAGCGGCGGCACGCGGCTGGCGGGCGCACCGCGCGCGAGAACCTCGCCGATCTCGTCGATCCCGGCTCCTTCGTCGAGCACGGGCGCTACGCGATCGCCGCCCAGCGCGGGCGCCGCGAGCTCGAGGACCTGATCGCCCGCACCCCCGGCGACGGGCTGCTCGGCGGCACCGCTCGCGTCAACGGCGACCTCTTCGACCCCGAGCGCGCGGCCTGCGCCGTCCTCTCCTACGACTACACGGTCCTGGCCGGGACCCAGGGCGCCCTCGGGCACCGCAAGAAGGACCGCCTCTTCGAGCTGATCGAGCGGATGCGGCTGCCGGTCGTCTTCTACGCCGAGGGCGGGGGAGGGCGGCCGGGCGACACCGACTATCCCGTCGTCTCCGCCCTCGACACCCGCGCCTTCGCGCTCTGGGCCAAGCTCTCCGGACTGGTGCCGCGGATCGCCGTCGTCCACGGCCGCTGCTTCGCCGGCAACGCGGTGATCGCCGGCTGCTCGGACCTGATCGTCGCCACCGAGGCGAGCTCGCTCGGGATGGGCGGCCCGGCGATGATCGCCGGCGGCGGCCTCGGCGACGTCCCGCCCGACGAGGTCGGGCCGATCGAGATGCAGGCGCCGAACGGGGTGGTCGACGTCGTCTGTGCCGACGAGGCGGAGGCGACCGCGGCGACGAAGAAGCTGCTCGCCTACTTCCAGGGGGCGACCGCGCCCGGGCCCGAACCCGACCAGGCGCGCCTGCGCGAACTGGTCCCCGAGCGCAAGCGCCGCGCCTACGACCCGCGGCCGATCGTCGAGACCCTCTGCGACGAGGACTCGGTCACCTTCCTGCGCGAGCGCTTCGCGCCGGAGATGGTCACCGCGCTGGCGCGGATCGAGGGTCGCCCGCTCGGGATCGTCGCCAACGACACCCGCTACACCGCCGGCGCCGTCACTTCCGACGCCGCTGACAAGGCGGCGCGGCTGCTGCAGCTCTGCGACGCCTTCGGCCTCCCGGTCGTCTCCCTCGTCGATACCCCCGGCTACATGGTCGGCCCCGAC
>JBQCHW010000009.1:0-2925 GCA_051954315.1 Solirubrobacterales bacterium | reverse complement strand
CGAGGATCTGGATCGCCCGCTCGGTCACCCAGACGGCGACCTCGCCGGCCTTGAGCTTCGACATCGAGCCCTCGGCGTTTTCGAACTTGTGGCCGTTGCGGCCCATCCAGGCGGCCCGCCAGACGAGCAGCCGGGCGGCGTCGATCTCGAGCTTCATGTTGGCCAGGTCGAAGGCGATCGACTGGTTCTCGACGATCTTCTTGCCGAACTGTTCGCGCTCTTTGGCGTAGTCGAGCGCGTACTCGTAGGCTGCGCGAGCGATCCCGAGCGCCTGGGCGCCCACGGTCGGCCGGCTGGCCTCGAAGGTCTGCATCGCCGCCTGCGATTTGGCTTTTTTGCCCTCGCGGACGCGGGCGAGCCGTTCGTCGAGCTTCTCTTTGCCGCCCAGCAGGCAGGAGCCCGGGACGCGGCAGTCATCGAGGTGGACATCGGCGGTGTGGGAAGCGCGGAGGCCGTGCTTCTTCACCTTGGCGCCCTGCTCGCAGCCCGGCGTGCCGGGCGGGATCACGAAGGCAGCGTGGCCGCGCGAGCCGAGCTCGCGGTCGACCGAGGCGATGATGACGTGGACGTTGGCGATACCGCCGTTGGTCGCCCAGGCCTTCTGGCCGTTCAGCACCCACTCGTCTTTGGCCTCGTCGTACTTGGCGCTGGTGCGGATGCCGGAGACGTCGGAGCCCGCGTCCGGCTCGGAGGCGCAGAAGGCGCCGAGCTTGACGTCGTCCGCGTCGCCGAAGCACTGCGGAATCCACTCGCCCATCTGCTCCGGGGTTCCCTGCCCGAAGATCGCCGCGACCGCGAGCGTCGTGCCCATGATCGCCATGCCGATGCCGGCGTCGCCCCAGAACAGCTCCTCGTTGGCGATCGGCAGCGTCAGCCCGGTCGGATCGGCCCAGAACTGGCCCACCGCTTCGAAGCTGTAGAGGCCGATCTTGGCGGCCTCCTGGATGATCGGCCAAGGCGTTTCCTCGCGCTCGTCCCACTCCGCGGCGGCCGGGCGGACGACGCCCTCGGCGAAGCCGTGCACCCACTCGCGGATGTCCTTCTGGTCTTGGTTGAGCTCGAGCGTGAACTGCGGTTCGCCCTGAGCCTCGGACGTGGAGTTGGCCTCGTCGAGCAGCGCGTTGGCGTCGACGTCGGCGACAGAGGAATCAGCCATGGACGCGAAGTCTACATGGAACGGTGTCGTACTAGAAGCGCTAAACGTCGCGCAGATCGAACGCCCGCAGCCCCTCGCTGCCGCCGTCGGTGCAGTCGAAGAAGCGGCGGTTGACGCAGCCGTAGGACTCGCCTTCGCCCTCGTAGGCGCGCTCGACCGAGAACTGGCAGTGCGGCAGCGGCTCGCCGGTCATCTTCACGCCGCCGGGGAGGCCGCCTGGCTCCAGCACCGCCCGCAGATCGACCTCGGCCCCGAAGACTTCCTGCATGCAGCCGACATACTGCGCGCCGGTCAGTCGGTCGACGTAGCTGTAGAGGAACTTGCAGCCGAGCTCGATGCAGCCCCGCGGCTCGACCATCTTGTCGCAGAAAGAGCGGCACTGCCGACACTCTCCGGTTTGCGTGCGCGTGGCACTCATGCGAAAAGTCTAGGGACTCTGGACGGCCGGAAACCAGCGCATCTCGGCGTCCTCAGTCGCTCGTGTGCTGAAGCACACCACGCTCCCTGCGTCCTTGAGCTGCTTGGTTTCAGGCCGCCAGAGCGTCCGGACCGAGGAGTTGGTTCAGTTCGTAGCGCAGGTGCGGGGAGACCTGGACGCGGAAATCTTCGCCGGTCTTCAGCTTCCGCGGGCCGTCCTTGGTCTGGACGACGAAGTGGACGCCGGCTTCGCCCTTGTGGTCCTCGAACAGGGATTTCAGCTCGTCCATCACCTTCGGGTCGCGCAGCCGGTCGAGGTCGATCGAGACCTGCAGCGGCCCGGTCGGTAGCGGCGTCGGCATCTTCTTGGCGGCGCTGGCGATCTCCGCCTCGTCGGGTTCGAAGCGCTGCGCCTCCTGGACGACCAGCTTGGTCTCGCCGCGGTCCTTGTGGTCGAGGCGGCCGCGGACGAGGACGATCGCGTCGGGCTCGATCACCGCGGCGCTCTCGGACTCGTCGGCCTTGAAGACCAGCATCTCGACCTGGCCTTCGACGTCGTCGAGGGTCGCGAACATCATCTGGTTGCCGCTCTTGGTGCGGATCTTCTTGCACTCGACGACGATGCCGCCGACCGTCACCCAGGCGCCGTCGGGTTTGCCGCCGAGCTGGGCGATGCTGCAGTCGACCCGGGCTCGCAGCGCCGGCCCGACTTCGGCCAGCGGATGCGAAGAGAGGTAGGTGCCAAGCACCTCCTTCTCCATCGCCAGCATCTCGGCGCGGTCGAACTCGGCGGCGGGGATCGGCGGCCGCTGGTGGACATGCGACTGGGCCTCTCCGCCACCGCCGCCGTCGCCGAAGTCGAAGATCGAGCCCTGCCCCATCTGGGCGTCCTCCTGGGCCTTCTGCCCCGCCGACTGAGCCGCCGGCAGCGCTTCCAGCATCCCTTTGCGGCTGGCCTCGGTGGAGTCGAGGGCGCCGCACTTGATCAGGCATTCGATCGCCCGTTTGTTCACCGCCCGCGAATCGACCCGCTCGCAGAAGTCGTAGATCGAGTCGATCGGTTTGTCCTCCCGCGCCCGCAGGATCGCCTCGACCGCCGAGTGGCCGACGTTCTTGACCGCGTCGAGGCCGAAGCGGATCGCGTTCTCGGAGACGACGAAGCTGTGATCGGAGGAGTTGACGTCGGGTGGCAGCACGTCGATCCCCATCTCCGCGCAGCGGTTGACGAAGAAGGGCACCTTGTCTTTGGTGTTCATCACCGAGGAGATCACCGCGGCCATGTACTCGGCCGGGTAGTTGGCCTTGAGGTAGGCGGTGCGGTAGGAGATCAACCCGTAGCAGGCGGCATGGGA
>JBQCHW010000008.1:0-9320 GCA_051954315.1 Solirubrobacterales bacterium | reverse complement strand
CGGCACCAGCTCTCGCCCCTCGCGCTGGTTGCGCCGTTCGACCAGTTCGTAGACGAGCCCCTTCGGCACGTCCTTGATCACCGCGAAGCCGCCGGCCATGTCGCCGTAGAGGGTCGCGTAGCCGACTGACATCTCGCTCTTGTTGCCGGTCGTCAGGACCAGCCAGCCGTGGCGGTTGGAGAGCGCCATCATCAGGTTGCCGCGGATCCGGGCCTGGATGTTCTCGGCGGCGAGGTCGGGCTCGGAGGGACGGGCCGGGTCGCGCGGCACCTCGTCCTCGCCCGCCGCGGGCTCCTCGCCGGGGCGCAACAAGCCGTTCAACGCCTGCTCATACCCCTCCATCATCGGCTCGATCGCGATCTCGAGCAGCTCGCAGCCGAGGTTGGCGGCGATGTCGCGGGCGTCCTGCTGGGTGTCGGAGCCGGAGTGGGGGGAGGGCATGACGACGCAGGAGAGCCGCTCCGGGCCGACCGCGTCGGCGGCGAGCATCGCCACCAGGGCCGAGTCGATCCCGCCGGAGAGGGCGACGCCGACGTGCCTGAAGCCGTTCTTCTCGACGTAGTCGCGCAGGCCCAGGGTCAGGGCGCCGTAGACCTCGTCGAGGTCGCCGAGCGGCTCGGCCAAGTGGCCCGCCTCGGCCGACGGCACGTCGCAGACGAGCAGCTCCTCCTCGAACTGGGCGGCGCGGGCGATCACCGTCCCGTCGGGGGCGGTGACGAGGCTCTGGCCGTCGAAGACGAGCTCGTCCTGGCCGCCGACCAGGTTGCAGAAGGCGAAGTAGGCGTCGTAGGCCCGCGAGCGTTCGCAGAACATAGTTTCCCGCTCGCGCCCCTTGCCGCGGTGGTAGGGGGAGCCGGAGGGGTTGGCGATCAGGCGCGCGCCCGCCTCGGCCTCGGTCTGGGCGGGGCCACCCGGGAGCCAGACGTCCTCGCAGATCGTCATCCCGACCTTCTCGCCGCCGACCGCGACCGAGAAGCTCTCCGAACCGGGGACGAAGTAGCGCTGCTCATCGAAGACCGAATAGTTGGGGAGCCGGTTCTTGCGGTAGACCGCTTGGACGGCACCGTCAGCGAGGACCGCGGTCGAGTTGTGGGCGCGGCGCGAGTCGGTGGGCTCGGTGATCGGCTCGGCGAAGCCGACCAGCGCGGTGATCCCAGTCGCCTCCCGCGCCAGCTCCTCGATCGCGCGCTGGTTGGCGGCGAGGAAGTGGCGCTTCAGGTAGAGGTCCTCGGCGGGGTAGCCGGGAATGCAGAGCTCGGGGAAGATCACCAGCTCGGCGCCCTCGTCGCGGGCGCGGCTGATCCACTCGGCGACCTTCGCCGCGTTGGCGTCGATCGCGCCGACGGTGGGGTTGATCTGGGCGAGGGCGATGCGCATCGGCTCGGAGGCTAATGCCTTCATCAACAAGACCCCTACAGCTTCATCTTGATCCGGAGCGGTACTTCCGCCCCTCAGTAGGGTTTTCGATGCATGCGGAACCGCCGGCGCCACCTGGTCGGAACCTCGGCAGCGCTGCTATTGGCCCTCGCCGCGGCTCCCGCTGCCCATGCCGCACCCGGCCTCGCCGAAGCCTCGCTCGCTTCCGAATCCCAAAAGCCGTTCATCCAGCCCCAGGCGCGGCCGACCGAAGAACGCTCGCGGCCGACCGACAAACGGGACCCGAACCGGAACGCCTACTCGGTCCCGGAGGCGAAGGGCTCTCCGGCCTGCTCGCAGCACTTCTGCGTCCACTGGGTCGCCGAGGGGCTCGACGCGCCGAACCTCTCCGACCGCAACGGCAACGGCATCCCCGACTTCGTCGAACGGGTGCTGCGGGTCGCCGAACACGTCCACCAGGTCGAGAACGAGAAGCTCGGCTGGGCCGAGCCGCGCAGCGACGGGCGCCAGGGCAGCCACCGCGGCAAGACCGACGTCTACCTCTCCCAGATCGGCGGCGAACTGTTCGGCTACGCCGCGCCCGACCGCGGCCAGGGCAAGAAGGGGCGGATCCCGCGGCACCTGCACGGCTACCTCGTCCTCGACAACGACTACAGCGCCTTCGAGTTCCCCGGGACGAAGCCGCTGAACGACCTGGAGGTGACCTTCGCCCACGAGTACAACCACATCCTCCAGTTCGGGTACGACGCCTACCAGGACCCCTGGTTCGCCGAGTCGAGCGCGACCTGGATGGAGGACCAGGTCTACAACGGCATCGACGACTACCTGCGCTACGTCCGCCGCTGGGTGAAGCTGTGGGAAACGCCGCTGACCGCGAGCTCGATCAAGGAGTACGGGAGCGCCGTCTGGAACCAGTGGCTGGCCCGCCGCTACGGTGAGTCGATCGTCCGCAAGGCCTGGGCGGGTGCGGTGCGGGCGAAGCCGGGTGGCTTCTCCGTCGCCAGCTACGAACGGGCGATCCGCGCCGCCGGCCCCTCGGACTTCAGTCGGGACTTCACCCGCTTCGCCGCCGCGGTGGCGGAGTGGCGGACGGGGCGAGGGTTCCGCGAGAGCAGCCTTTATCCCGACGTGCCGCGCCAGGGGCACCTGCCGCTCGGCGGCGGCCGCCTCACCCGCTTCCTCAACCACACCACCTTCCAGCTGCTGCGGGTGCACGCGCGGAGCAGCCGCGCGGTGGTCGTGCACATGACGGCGCCGGTCGGGACCGCGGCCGGGCTGGCGCTGGTCGGGCGGATCGGGAGCGAGCGGGGCGGGCGCACGGTCTCGCGGATCACCTTCAAGCAGTCGGGAGGCCAGCTGACGGTGCGGCTGCCGCGGCCCGGCCGCTTCTCCCGGATCACCGCCGTCGTCGTCAACGCCGACGGTCGCGCCCGCGGCTTCAGCGCCCGCCGCCTCGACTGGCTCTACTTAACGGACGGCTTCCCGTTCGAAATCAGCGGCGAGCTGCAGCGCTAGGACCGGAGCCGTTGCTGGAGGCCGCGGCCTTGGCTTTTTTGGCCTTCTTCTTGCCGCTCTTGGCGCCGTTCTTGCTGCCGTTCTTCGCCGCGGCCTTCGGGGCGGTGCCGATGACCTCTTTCGTCGCCGCCTCGAGGTCGAGGGCGAAGCTGTCGAGATCGGCCATCGCGTCGTAGTCGCCGACGAGGCCGAAGTTGACCTGGCCGTTGTAGGACATGATCCCGACGCAGAGGGCCTGGCGCCGGGCCAGCGGCACCATCGGGAAGAACGACTCCATCCGCCGTCCGAGCACGTAGAGCGGGAACTGCGGCCCCGGCACGTTGGTGACGACGAGGTTGAAGAAGCGCTGGGCGGGCTGCAGGCGCGCCGCCTGGGTGGCGATCGTGCCGGGCGCGAAGTCGGTCAGTTTGGTGAGGATCTCGGCCCCGACCGCCTGGCCGGAGGACTTGAGGTCGCCCATCTCGCGGGTCACCACGTGCAGGCGCTCGACCGGGTCCTCGCACCAAACCGGCAGCGGCGCGAACATCGCCGAGATCCGGTTGCCGAGGGCGCCGTGCTCCTCCTCGGCGCGAACGCTGACCGGGACCATCGCCCGCAGCTCCAGCCCGTCGGTGTCGTGGCCGCGGGCGCGCAGGTACCTGCCGATGCCGCCGGCGACGATCGAGAGGATGACGTCGTTGACGGTGCCGCCGTGGGCGTCCTTGACGCGCTTGAGGTCGCTGAGGTCAGCCTGGACCATTTGGAAGCGGCGGTGGGGTCCGATCTCGACGTTGAAGACGGTGTGGGGGGCCGACATGCCGGCGGTGACCATCTTCGAGGTGGCGCCGAGCCCCTTGACGACCTGGCGCGGCCCGCGCAGCGCCGCGCGGACGCCGCGGTAGATCTCGTACGGGCTCGTCATCCGCTCCTTGATCGCTTCGGTCAGCAGCTGGGTGTCGGTCGGTTCCGGCGCGGCCAGCCACGGCGGCGCCTTGTCCGGGGTGCCCTGCGGCTCGGAGTCGAGGTCGAAGAGGACGGTGGTGATGTCGACGCCGGAGACGCCGTCAACCAGGGCGTGGTGGCTCTTGCCGACGATCGCGAAGCGTTCGTCGGTCAGTCCCTCGACCAGCCACAGCTCCCAGAGCGGCTTCGAGCGGTCGAGCTGCTGGGAGAAGATCCGCGCCGCCAGGTTGCGCAGCTGCTCGTCGGAGCCCGGCGCCGGCAGCGCGGTCTGGCGCACGTGGTACTCCATGTTGAGGTGGGGGTCGTCGACCCAGACGGGGCGGCTCTGGGCGAGCGGGACGAAGCGCAGCTTCTGGCGGAAGCGCGGCACCAGGTGCAGGCGCGAGGCGATGTGTTCGCGGAACTCCTGGTGGGTGGGCGCTTCGCCTTCGAAGATCGAGACCGAGGCGACGTGCATGTGGGCGCCGGAGCGCTCCAGGTGCAGGAAGGAGGTGTCCAGGCCGCTGAGTCGTTCGGGCTTCGTCATTGAGACATCGTCGCACAGGTGTCCAGCCCTTTGTGAACAGGTAAACCCTCTCCTGGAGCCGAAATCCAGGCGCTCGCTGCATGTTTGCGTCCATCCGGGTTCTGTGTGCGTCCGCTCACATTTGCGCAACGATCCCTTTCCTAGCGTGTTCGGTCAGAGAACGAGCTAACAACCTGCCGAGTCCCTCGCGCCCAGCGTGGGGGAGCGGGGGACCCACTTGCCGCGCCTGTTGCGCGGCCCGGGGCGAATCGGGTGGCGAGCCGCCCGTAGCGGGAGCCGGAGGTGCCGGCGACCGCGAGCCCGTCAGCTAACCCCGTAGGCGGCTACGAAAGCGAGCTGACTTACATGCGAAGAATCCTGCCCGCGGTGGCGGCTGCCGCTGCGCTCACGACCGGCCTGGCGCCGGCCGTCGCGCAGCCTGCGAGCCATCACCACCACGAGCGTTCGCGCTCCCACGTTTCCCTGCACCTCACCACGCATTCCGTGCTGAAGGGGAACGGCCTGGCGGTGCGCGGCAAGGTGCGGCCGAGCGGCCGCCACCGGGTCAAGATCGTCTTCCGCGGTCCCGAGGGCGGCGTCCGCGGCGTGACCACGAAGGCGAACGGGACGTTCGCCGTGCGCTGGCTGCCGAAGCGGACCGGCACCTACGCGGTCCGCGCCTACGGCCTCCACGACCGCCGCACGAGCGGGTCGAAGAGCCCGGCCCGGAAGCTGACCGCCTACCGCCTGGCCGGCGCCTCCTACTACGGCCCCGGCCTCTACGGCAACGGCGTCGCCTGCGGCGGCACGCTGATGCCGGGGACGATGGGCGTCGCAAACAAGACGCTGCCCTGCGGGACGATGGTGAAGCTCCGCTACCACGGCCGCAGCGTCACCGTCCCGGTGATCGACCGCGGCCCGTACGTCGCCGGTCGCGACTACGACCTGACGACCGCCGTCAAGGAGAAGCTCGGCTTCCCCGGCGTCGGAACGGTCATGGCCACGCGGTAGCCAATCGCGTGGTTCCTTTTGCACCTATGCCGTGCGTGAGGAACCACGACTTCAGCCGGCGAGGCCGAGCCGGAGTTGACCGTCTGTCGACTCCGGCTCGGTCGTCTCTTCGCCGGAGCCGAATGAGGCGAGGCGGACGCCGAGCAGGCGGACCGGTCGCTGCGGGTCGTAGGCGCGCAGCAGGTCGAGGGCGATCGGGCCGACGACCTCCGGGTCGTTGGTCGGCTGCTCGATCGTGTGGGAGCGGGTGACGTTGGTCCAGTCGTCGAGCCGCACCTTGATCCCGATCGAGCGACCGGCGAGCTCGCGCTTGCGCAGGCGCCCGCAGAGCTCCTCGGAGAGCTCGTGCAGGTGGCGCTCCAGCTCGGCGCGCTGGGTGACGTCGACGTCGAAGGTGATCTCGGTCGATTGCGATTTGGTCTCGTGTTCGGGGGTGACGGGCGTGTTGTCGAGCAGGTTGCCGCGGGCGTGCAGCCAGGCGCCGGAGCGGGGCCCGAAGGACAATTCGAGCTCCTCCCGGCTCCGCCCCCGCAAGTCGGCGAGCGTCCGGATCCCCATCGACTCGAGCCGCGAGACCGTTTTCGGTCCGATCCCAGGAATCAGACCGGGGGAGGTGTCAGCGAACCGCTCCAGCGCCTGCTCCCGAGAGAGGACGACAAGGCCGCGCGGCTTCCCGAGCTCGCTGGTGATCTTGGCCAGCATCCGCGACTCCGAGATCCCGACCGAGCAGGTCAGCTGCGTCTCCGTCCGGATCTCGGTCTGCACCCGCCGCATAGTCGCCTTCGGCGAGAACAGCCCGGTCAAGTCCAGATAAGCCTCATCCAGCCCCACCACCTCAACCACCTCCACATTGCGCCGCAGCACATCCATCACCTGCCCCGATGCCTCCCGATAAGCAGGAAAGTCCGGCCGCAGATACACCGCATCAGGCAACCGCCGCCGAGCCACAGCCGCCGGCATCGCCGAATGGATCCCAGCCAACTTCCGCGCCTCATAACTAGCCGTAGTCACGACAGCCCGCGGCCCCGACCCACAGACCACCACCGGCTTCCCCCGCAACTCCGGCCGCCGCCGCAGCTCAACGCTCGCGTAAAAAGCGTCCATGTCGAGATGCGCAACCGTCCGCTCGAAGCTCACCCTTCGATGTTAGGTCGGAAGAGGGACAGTCCGCTACTCGAGGCAGGCGCCGCCGACCGTGACGGCGACAAGGAACATGATGATGCCCCCGCCGGCGAGGAAGATGGCCCCCCAGGTGCTGATCAGGAAGGCCCTCAGCCGGTTCGCCGCACCCGTCAAATGGGCGATCACCGCCCCGATCAGACCGGGAATCGTCAGGAGCAGGGCGAGTACGCCGGTGCTGCTGCGGCTGCCGAAGAAGCCCGTGTAGTAGGGGGCGAAGATCAGCGGACCGAGCACGATCGAGCCCATCAGGAGGCCCAGCAAGAGCCGCCGCTCCTTCCGGTCTGCGGTCGATCTGAAGATCACGACCGTGACGGCGATCCAGGTCGCAAGTGCGGCCAGGATGATCAGCCAGACGAGCCCGCCGTTGCGCCCGCCTTCGGTGCACGCCAGGACCAGCCCCATGGAGGTGGATTCGGCGCTCTGCGTAGGGCTCCTGCGACCGGCGGCACGCTACGGCCGCTTAGACTCCCCGCATGGCTTCCCCGGAGGCGAAGAACCTTGAGGCGATCTCTAAGGCGATCGACCAGCACAACTCGAACTGCCCGTTTCCGGCGGCTGAGGTGCGGATGAATCCTTTTGAGGTCGAGCGGTTGGGTTGGGACACGATTCGGGGGCTGCCTGTGGTGCCCGACGGCGAGATCGGGACGGGGCGGTTTCGGATCGTCTGCTCTCGTGATCTGGAGGACGATGGGCTGGAGATCGTCGAGGCGGTCGGGAAAGAGCTCGAGACCGTCACTCCCGTCCAGAACTGAGCGCGAGTCTGTGATTAACACCCTTATGAGTCTGTGATTAACACCCTTATGAGGGGGTCAACGACAGACTCGCGAGAGCTAGAGGTTGAAGAAGTTGATTCCTGAGCTTTCGAGCCAGTTCTGGGCTTCCAGGTTCAGTCGCGACATTTCGCCGCTGAGGATCAGGAAGCCCATGGCGATCAGGATCACTCCTCCCACGGCGACGATCGCTTGGTAGTGGCGCTTGACCACGGCGAAGGCGGTGGTCATCTGGGAGAACGCTACGGCGGTGAGGAGGAAGGGGATCGCCAGGCCGGCGCTGTAGACCGCTAGAAGGAAGGCGCCGCGGCCGACCGAGTCGGTGAGGGCGGCGGCGGAGAGGATCGCTCCCAGGGTCGGGCCGATGCAGGGGGTCCAGGCGATTGCGAAGGCCGCCCCGGCGACGATCGGGCCGCCTTTGCCCGCCCGCGCCAGCAGGGCGTCGACGTGCCACTCGCGGTTGAGGCGGGTGATGAAGAGGGAAGCGACGAAGAGGACGCCCATGGCGATGATCAGCACCCCGGAGATCTTCGTCAGCAGCTCCTTGTGGTCTTGGAGCGCCGAGCCGAGACCGGTGGCGGTCAGGCCGAGGACGATGAAGATGGCCGAGAAGCTGGCGACGAAGAGGAGACTTGGGCCGAGGACCCGACGCCAGCCGGCGTCGTCGAGTTCGTTGGCCGAGACTCCCGTCACCGCGGAGAGGTAGCCGGGCACCAGCGGCAAGACGCAGGGGGAGAGGAAGGAGACGACTCCGGCTGCGAGGGCGGCGAAGATTCCGACCCCGGATGAGGGATCGGGGGTGCTGATGGCGGCGTGGACCATGACCCCTCAGGTTACCCTCAGGGCCGTGCCGGACCGGTCATCGTCTCGTCTCTTCAACGCCTCGGGGAGGGCGCGGGAACTGCGCGCCTCGCGGCTCTTCGCGATCGGCCCGAGCGCCCCCGGCCCGGCGCTCCGCCGCGGCTTCTTGCTGGCGGTTCCGATCGGCCTCGTCCTGATCCTCGAGCTGGGCTTCGACGATCCCACGCAGGGAGCGATCGCGGTCGGAGCTCTGATCAACGGCTTCCCAGGGATGGATGCCCCGGCGAGGCCGCGCGCCGGCTGGCAGGCGGCGACGGCGCCGCTGATCGGCCTCGCCGGCTGCATCGGCGTCCTCAGCAGCCAGACGGCGCCGACCGCCGTCCTCGCTCTCGGCCTGCTCGGCCTGCTCGCCGGTTACTGCTTCGCCGTCTCGCTGCGCCTCGCGATCGTCGGCCTCTCAGTCACCCTGGGCATGCTGATCGCCCAGGGCCTCTTCCTTCCCGTCTCCGACGCGCTGCCGGCGCTCTTGTGGGGAACCGTCGGCGCCCTCACCCAGGTTGCCTGGTCCCTGATCGTCTGGATCGCGGTGGACAAGCAGGCCGACGAGCCCGAAAAAGCCTGGGATGCGGGCGCGGCCCTCGCCGCCCTGCGCTCCAACCTCACCCTCGAGTCCGAGAGCGCCCGCCACGGCATCCGCTTCGGCGCCGCCCTCGCCGCCGGCGTCGCCGCCTACTGGATCCTCGGCCTCCACCAGCACGGCTACTGGATCCCGCTGACGATCCTCTTCGTCATGCGGCCGGTCCGCGAGGAGACCGACCACCGCCTGATCCTCCGCGCCCTCGGCACGATCCTCGGCCTGGTCGTCGCCACCCCCCTCGCCGAGGCATTCGCCGGCGAGGACCTCTCCCTCGGCATCGTCCTCACGGTCGCCGCGGCGCTCTCCTTCGGCCTCCTCACCGTCCAATACGCGCTCTTCACCGCCGCGATCACCACCTTCGTCGTGGTGATGAGCACGACGGTGGGGGAGGGGGCTTTCCACGCCGCCGGCCAGCGCGCCACCGGCACCGCGCTGGGCATCGCGATCGCCTTCCTCGCCTGGCGGCTCTGGCCAAATCCGGTTTCCACGGTAGATTTGGCTGGTCAGCCAAACGTAGGAGGAGCGGAGACTTGAGCAGCAAGACGTATGTGATCGGGGTCGGGATGACCAAGTTCGAGAA
>JBQCHW010000007.1:0-3013 GCA_051954315.1 Solirubrobacterales bacterium | reverse complement strand
GCGGCCGGATGCGGGGCAACACCAAGGGCGGCAGCCACGTCGCGTTCGGCGAGTACGGGCTCAAGACCCTCGATCGCGGCTGGATAACAAATCGCCAGATCGAGGCCGCGCGTGTCGCGATGACCCGCAAGATCAAACGTGGCGGCAAGGTCTGGATCAACATCTTCCCCGACAAGCCCTACACCAAGAAGCCGGCCGAGACCCGGATGGGCTCCGGCAAGGGAAACCCCGAGGGCTGGGTCGCCGTGGTCAAGCCGGGCAAGGTCATGTTCGAGCTGGCCGGCGTTCCCGAGGACCTGGCGCGCGAAGCACTGCGCCTGGCCGGGCACAAGCTTCCGGTGAAAACCAAATTCGTCATGCGCGAGGGGGCCGGGGAGTAATGAAGGCTGCCGAGGTGCATAACCTCAAAGACGACGAGCTGGTGGCGAAACTGATCGACGCCAAGCAGGAGGCCTTCAACCTCCGCTTCCGGCACGCCACCGGAGAGCTCGAGAACACCGCCCGCCTCGGGCAGGCGAAGAAGGACATCGCGCGCCTGCTGACGGTGGCCAAGGCACGAGGCATTGACGTAGAGAAAGAGACGCGACGGATATGAGCGACGACGAGCAGAAAAAAGACGAGACGACCGAGGAGCCTCAGGCCGAGGAGACCCCCGCGGCTGAGGAGACTCCTGCCGCCGAGGAGGCCCCCGCGGCTGAGGAGGCTCCCGCCGAGGAGACCCCTGCCGCTGAGGCAGAGGAGGCGCCCGCCGAGGACGGGGGAGACGCCCCTGCCGCCGAAGAGGCGCCCGCCGAGCCCAACCCCGAGGACGACCTTCCCTGGAAGGAGCGCCGCCGGCTGCAGAAATCGCGGCGGCAGCCGCGCAAAGCCGGCCCCTCCGACCCCGAGGAGCGCAAAGCCCAGCGCGCCCAGGAGCGTCAGCGCAAGGCTGAGTTACGCCGCAAACAGCGCACCGCCGCGAAGACCGGCCGCAGCGCCGGCACCGGCACCCCGCCGGCCGAGCGCGACTCGAACGCCGCCAAGGTCCGCCAGGGCATCGTCGTCTCCAGCAAGGGCGACAAGTCAATCACCGTCCGCATCGACATCGCCCGTCGTCACCGCACCTACGAGAAGATCGTCCGCAGCTCAACCAAGCTGCACGCCCACGACGAGAAGAACGAGGCCGGCGAGGGCGATGTGGTCCGCGTGATCGAGACCCGGCCGCTCTCCAAGACCAAGCGCTGGCGCCTGGTCGACGTGGTGGAGAAAGCACGATGATCCAGCAGGAGTCAAGGCTCAAGGTCGCCGACAACTCGGGCGCGCGCGAGATCCTCTGCATCCGCGTCAAAGGCGGCTCGCACCGTCGTTACGCGAGCGTCGGCGACGTCATCACCGCGACCGTCAAATCGGCCAGCCCGCAGGGCGGCGTCCGCAAGGGCGAGGTCGTCCAGGCCGTCGTCGTCCGCACCCGCAAGCCGCTCAGCCGCCCCGACGGCACCTACATCTCCTTCGACGAGAACGCTGCGGTGCTGATCGACCCGGCCAGCAACAACCCGCGCGGGACCCGCATCTTCGGCCCCGTCGCTCGCGAACTCCGCGACCGCAACTTCATGAAAATCATCTCGCTGGCGCCGGAGGTTCTCTGATGGCGAAGCGGATGCGCATACGCACCGATGACCAGGTCGTGCTGATCGGCGGCAAGGACGCCGGCAAGAAAGGCCGCGTCGTCCGGACCGACCCGAAAAAGCGTCGCGTCTACGTCGAGGGCCTGAACATGATCAAGCGCGCTGAACGCGCTCGCTCGCAGGGCGACCTCAAAAACGCCCAGGCCGGCGGGATCATCGAAAAGGAGGGTCCGATCGACGTCTCCAACGTGATGCTGCTCGATCCCAAAGACAACAAACCGACCCGCGTCGGCGTTCGCGTCGACAAAGGCGGCAAGCGCGTCCGCTACGCGAAGCGGTCCGGGAAAGAGATCGGCTGATGGAGGCGACCGTGGCACCGACCCAGCAGGCCGCACCGCCGCCGCGGCTGCGCGACAAATACGAGCAGGACGTCCTCCCGGCGCTGACGAAAAAATTCGGCTACTCCACCCGGATGGAGGCCCCGCGCCTGGAGAAGATCACCCTCAACATGGGCCTGGGCAAAGAGAAACAGGACAAACGCTCCTTCGAGCTCGCCCAGGAGCAGTTGGCGACGATCGCCGGCCAGCACCCGAACGTGCGCCGCGCCCGCAAGTCGGTCGCTTCGTTCAAGCTCCGCGAGGGGATGCCGGTCGGCGTCTCGGTGACCCTGCGGCGGGCCCGGATGTGGGAGTTTCTCGACCGCCTGATCTCGATCGCGGTGCCGCGGATCCGCGACTTCCGCGGCCTCAACCCGCGCTCCTTCGACGGCCGCGGCAACTACTCGATGGGCGTCAAAGAGCAGCTGATCTTCCCGGAAATCGACTACGACTCAATCGACATCGTGCGGGGGCTGGACGTGACGATCACGACTTCCGCTAAAACTGACGTCGAGGCTTTCGAGCTGCTGCTCGGTCTCGGGTTCCCCTTCGCCCAGGAGGGACGACCCGGCCAGGCCGAGCGCGAAGCCGAAGAAAAAGAAGCCGAAGAAGAGCAGCAGAAAGAGGAAGCCCGCCAGAAGGCTGAAGTCGAGCAGGCGGCCCTCGAACAGCTGAAAGAGGAGAACCCCGAGGCCTACGCCAAGCCAGAAGGCGAGGATGAGGGTGCCGCCGAGGGCGGAGACGACGAGCAGGCCGAGAAACCGGCCGAGGAGAGTTCTGAGAATGGCTAAGACTTCGATGAAGGTGAAGCAGGCGCGGGATCCGAAGTTCAAATCCCGCAGCTACAACCGCTGCCGGCGCTGCGGTCGCCCGCGCGCCTACTTCCGTAAATTCGGCCTCTGCCGGATCTGCCTGCGCGAGGCCGCGCACGAGGGCTACATCCCCGGCATGACCAAGTCGAGCTGGTAGGACGAGGACGATGCACACCGACCCGATCGCCGATTACCTGACCCGGATCCGCAACGCGATCCG
>JBQCHW010000006.1:0-3817 GCA_051954315.1 Solirubrobacterales bacterium | reverse complement strand
GCCTTGACGATGTTCTCGTAGGGGACCTCTTCGTCGGTCCCTTCGGCGACCCGCTTGTGTTTGATTCGGGAGCTGTCGGACTCGCGGATCTCGCGCAGGGCGATGTTGCGCCGCGCGACGGCGCTGTAGAGGCGCACGGGCACGTTCAACAGCCCGAAACTGATCGTCCCGCTCCAAATCGCTCTAGCCATGCCGCCCTTTCATCGCCTGGTTACTCGCCTGGATTTCTTACCCGGATTCTTTCAACCAAACTCGCCTGTTCAACAGAGGTGGCCACAGCGCCAGGCATCTTGCGCGGCAACCGCTTCCGACTCTTGGCACAGCCCGCTGTGCTCGACCTCGGATGGGATGATCCGCGGGTGCTCTTCGAGCTTCGGGAGGTGGGGCTGGACCGCGGCGGCAAGACCGTCCTCGACTCGCTCAGCGCTGGGATCCCCGAGGGCGCGACGGCGATCGTCGGCCCCTCCGGCGCCGGCAAGTCGACGCTGCTGCGGCTGCTGAACCGGCTCGCCGACCCCGACCGCGGTGAGATCCTCTACCGCGGCCGCCCGCTGCGCGACTACGAGCCGCTGGCGCTGCGCCGCGAGGTCGGGCTGGTCCCGCAACTGCCGGCCCTGCTCGACGGGACGGTGGAGTCGAACCTGCGCTACGCGGCCGAGCTCGCCGGCGAGCCGCTGGAGCTGGAGGAGACGCTCGCCCATGCCGGTCTCGACCCGGCCTTCGCCGAGCGCGACGTCAAGAAGCTCTCGGTCGGCGAGCAGCAGCGGGCGATGCTGGCGCGGGCGCTGGCCCAGCGTCCGCGCGTCCTCCTGCTTGACGAGCCGACCTCGGCCCTCGACCACGCCGCCCGCGACACGATCGAGGCGGCGCTGGGCGAGCTGCGGCGCGAGCTCGAGATCTCGACCGTCCTGGTCAGCCACGATCCCGAGCAGGCCCGCCGCCTCAGCGACTGGGTGCTGCGGCTGGAGGGCGGCCGCCTCGCCGGCTGCGGCCCGCTCGAGGAGGTGCTGGCGTGATCCCGCTCGCCGCCGCGGCCACCTCGATCCACATCGCCGTCTGGCAGGTCGCCGCCTCGCTGGCGCTCGTCGCCCTCGCCGCGGCGATCTCGTACTGGCAGAAGGCCGACCTCGAGCGCGACATCGCCGTCGCCACCGCTCGCTCGATCGTCCAGCTCACCCTCGTCGGCTACGCGATCAAGCTGATCTTCGAGGCCGACACGATCTGGCTGGTGCTGGCGCTGCTGGCGGTGATGGTCCTCTTCGGCGCGATCACCGCCCGCCACCGCGCCGCCAAGGTCCCCGACTCCTTCCGCCCGCTGCTGATCGCCCTCGCGCTCGGCGGCGGCACCACGCTCGGCCTCGTCGTCGCGCTCGGGATCTTCGACCCGACCCCGCGCTACCTGGTGCCGGTCGGCGGCATGGTGATCGGCAACGCGATGACCGCCAGCGCCGTCGCCCTCAACCGCCTCGGCGACGAGATGGGCGACGCCCGCGCCCGCATCGAGGCCTCCCTCGCCCTCGGCGCCACCGCCCGCGAAGCCGCCGCGCCGACCGTCCGCCGCTCCCTGCGCTCGGGGATGATCGCCCTCGTCGACTCGACCAAGACCACCGGCCTGATCTTCTTCCCCGGCACGATGGTCGGCATGCTCCTCGCCGGCGCCAGCCCCACCGACGCCGTCCGCCTGCAGCTGATCCTCCTCTACACCCTCCTGGGCAGCGTCTCGATCTCCGCCCTCACCGCGACCCTCCTCGCCTACCGCCACTTCTTCACGCCGGCGGCGCAGCTGCGCGAGCCGGAGGAGCCCGCGGCCGCCTCCACCTAGACTCGCCCGATGTCCCGTTCCCAGCGCCTCACCCTGATCGCGACGATCCTCGGCTCGACGGTCGTCTTCCTCGACAGCACCGTCGTCAACGTCGCCCTGCCGGCGATCAGCGAAGGGCTCGATGCCGGGCTCTCCGGGCAGCAGTGGGTGGTCGAGGCCTACATGCTCACCTTGGTATCGCTGCTGCTGGTCGGCGGCTCGCTCGGCGACCAGTTTGGGCGCCAGCGGATGTTCGTCTTCGGGCTGATCGGCTTCGGCGCCACCTCGGTGCTTTGCGCGATCGCGCCGACGACCGAGTTCCTGATCGGGGCGCGGGCGCTGCAGGGGATCGCCGGGGCGCTGCTGGTGCCGGGCTCGCTGGCGATCGTCGCCGCCAGCTTCGAGGGCGAGGCGCGGGGAAAGGCAGTCGGCACCTGGACCGCGTGGACGGGGATCGCGACCGTGATCGGCCCGGCCGGTGGCGGCGCCCTGATCGAGGTCACCTCCTGGCGGGCGATCTTCTGGATCAACCTGCCGCTGATCGCGGCGACGGTGGCGCTGACCCTGCACTCGGTTGAGGAGAGCCGCGACCCCGATGCCTTCCACGGCATCGACTGGGCTGGGATCGCGCTTTCGGCGGCGGGCCTCGCCGGTCCCGTCTTCGCCCTGATCGAGCAGCCGAAGTACGGCTGGGGCGACCCGCTGGTCTGGGTGCCGTTGATCGCCGGCATCGCCTGCTTCGCCCTCTTCGTCCTGCGTGAGGCAAAGGCCCGCCACCCGATGATGGACCTCGGCCTCTTCCGGATCCGCAACTTCGCGATCGCCAACCTGACCACGCTCTCGGCCTACGCCGGCCTGATCGGCGGCCTCTTCTTCGTCGGCCTCTTCCTCCAGCAGGTCTCCGGCTACTCGCCTCTGGAGGCGGGGTTGGCGACGACCCCGATCTCGATCATCCTCTTCGTCCTCTCGCCCCGCTGGGGCAAACTCGCCTCCGGCACCGGCCCACGGCTGCCGATGACGATCGGCCCGATCGTCGGCGGCCTCGGCCTGCTGATGATGCTGCGGATCGGCGCCCGGGCTGACTACGTGACCGACGTCCTGCCGGCAATCGTCGTCTTCGGCCTCGGTCTCTCGGCCACCGTGGCGCCTCTCACCGCAACCGTCCTCGACTCTGTCCCCGAGCACCGCGTCGGCATCGCCTCCGGGATCAACAACGGCGTCTCCCGCGTCGCCGGCCTCCTGGCAATCGCGATCCTGGGCGCCGTCGTCTCCGCCCGCTTTGCCGCCATCGCCGGCGCCGGCGTCTCCGGCGGCCCGCTGACCGACAACGCTCCCGATGCCTCGACCGCCGCCTTCCACCTCGGCATCGTCATCGCCGGCGTCCTGATGATCCTCGGCGGCATCGCCTCCGGTCTCGGAATCGAAAACCCGAAGAAGAAGGTGGAAACCGTGCCGGCTGGCGGCAACGCCGCGGCCGGCGAGTGCGGCCACAGCGCCGACTGCGACTGTGGCACTCCGGAGCGGTCCGGCGAAGAGGCGCCGCAGGCCGAGCCCGCGTAGGCTCCGCCTCAATGGCGAAACCGATCATCTTCAGCGGCATCCAGCCGACCGGGCGCAAGCACCTCGGCAACTACATCGGGGCGATCCGCCAGTACGTCGAGGGGCAGGACCGCGGCGACCCGGCGATCTTCTGCATCGTCGACCTGCACGCGATCTCGGTCCCGTATGACCCCGACGAACTGCGCGAGCGCGTCTACGACACCGCCGCGATCCTGCTGGCCGCCGGCCTCGACCCCGAGCGCTGCATCCTCTTCCGCCAGGGCGACGTGTACGAGCACACCGAGCTGTGCTGGCTGCTGACCTCCGTCACGGCGGTCGGCGAGCTGCAGCGGATGCACCAGTTCAAGGAAAAGGTCGGCAAGGACCGCGAGCTGGCCTCGGCGGCGCTCTTCTACTACCCGGTGCTGATGGCCGCCGACGTCCTCGCCTATCGCGCCACCGAGGTGCCGGTGGGCG
>JBQCHW010000005.1:0-5175 GCA_051954315.1 Solirubrobacterales bacterium | reverse complement strand
TGCCGCCACCGGCTTTTCCGCGGTTGCGATCATCGGCGAGAGCGAGCCGTCGAGCGAGAGCCCCTGCAGCGGGTTTTCGTCGCTGCCGACGGCGTCGAGGTAGCGGCCGAGCCAGCCGGTCCGGTAGCCGACCTGCAGCTCGCCGATCTCGTAGTAATGACGGGAGGTGAAGTGCGACTGGTCGGGGTGGTCGTAGCCGATCGCCGGGAAGGCGCTGACCTTGCCCTCGCCGTGCAGGGTGGCGAGCGCCCCGGCCGCCGGGTGCCACTGCAGGCGCGTGTCCTCCGTGAAGCTCGGCCCGGCCCCGGGCGCGAAGGCGAGGTTCGGGCGCAGCTGCGAGTACTTCGGGTCGCCGACCGGCGCCAGGACGCTGAGCGCGTCGATGCCGCCGTCGAAGAAGACCGAGACGAGGATCTTGTCGGTCGGCGCCGCCTGCGCGATCCCGGTCTCGAAGGCCGAGAGCGGGATCTTCGAGGCGCCGTAGACCGCCAGCGCCATCCCGGCGCTGCGGGAAAGGAACTTGCGCCGCGAGAGTCCGGTTCCGGCAGGGTCCGGCATCCCCGGCTCGATCGCCGGCAGCCCTTTGCCCGCCTCGGCGGCCGCGCTGCGGAGCAGCTGGGAGCGGGTGAAGCCGTCGCAGCAGCTGTGCTTGCGGGCGCTCATTGCAGGATCCAATCGGGGCTGACGCCGATCAGCTGCAGGAGCGCGTTCTGGCGCATCGCCCGGTAGGGGCCCTTCTGCCAGTTGGCGACGATCAGCCCCTCGCTGCGGCGGGCGAGGTCGAGCAGCTCGGCCCGGTGCTCCTCGCGCAGCGCCGGGTTGCCCCAGGAGGCGAGCGCCCGCGCCAGCGCTTCGTCGGCGGTCTCGGTAGTGCTGTAGTCGTCGCCCCAGACGTCGACCGAGGTCCCCTCGAGGGCGTAGGTGACGAGGTTCCAGCGCGCCCGCATCCGCGAGGTGTCGAGCCAGCGGTTGTCGTCCCAGCCGGAGACGTTCGGCGGCATGAACAGGCGCTGCCCGGCCTCGTCGCAGAGCCAGGTCCAGGCCTCGGTGTCGACGAAGCGGTGGAGGGTCCGCAGCGTCCCCGCCAGCTGCACGACCGGCGGTTTCACCATCGGCGGGCTTTCGTAGAGCTCCGGGCTCATCAGGATCGCCTCCAGGACCGGCTGGATCTGCCAGCCCGAGCCGGTGTAGAGGGAGATCAGTTCGTCCTGCCGCGCGCCCGAGAGCGGTTGCGGGACGAAGTAGCTCCAGAGCTTGGGGGCGAAGAAGCTGGGGTGGAGCGGGTGCTCGACGCAGAGCCGGCAGGCGTCTTCCCAACCCCAGTTGCCGCTCTGCCCGAAGACGGTCTTGGTGCCGGTGTCGTGCCGTTTCGGGTCGAAGCGGAAGTTGTAGGCGCCGATGTCGCCCCAGTCGTTCCGCCACCCGGTCAGCGCTCGCGCCTGTTCGCGGATGTCGTCCTCGCTGTAGGCGCCGCGGTCGGCGCCGAGGCTGAACAGCTCCATCATCTCGCGGGCGTAGTTCTCGTTCGGCGCCCATTTGTTGTTTTCGTTGCCGTTCAGCCACTGCAGCATCGCCGGGTCGATCGTCACCGCCCGGAAGAGGTCGAGGAACGAGCCGAAGCAGTGGCTGCGGAAGAGGTTCGACTGGTCGATCATCTGCTGCTGGCGGGAGACGTTGGCCAGCGAGGTCGCGAACCAGTCGTGGAGGATCAGCGCCATCCGCTCGACCAGGGGCTGGTTCGAGCGGACCATGCGATCGAGCCACCAGAGGTGGTCGTGGCCCCAGGCGTCGGCGGGGGCGAGCGGGTTGCCGTCGTCGTCGGTGGGGGCGGGGCCGCTGAGGACGGCGGTGCCGCTGGGGCGGGTCAGCGACTGAACCGCGCCGACCAGGCCCAGCGAGACGAGCGCCTCGGCCTGCCCGGGGACGGCGCCGAAGCCGGCCCGGTTCAGCAGCCGAGTCGCCTGCGGCACCCCGAACGGGCCCTGGTAGGCCTCAGGCGGACGGGGGTCGGAGACGGTCGGCGCGGGGGCGGGAGCCGCGGCGGGTGCACTCGCCGCCGCCGGCAGCGCCTGGCGCGGCGGCTTCTTGCCGGGACCGCGGAAGTGGCCCTTCTTCGGCTTGTGGTGATGGGTGAAGATGTAGCTCTTGACCCGCCAGTCGCCCTGACCGTCAGGGACCCAGCGGAAGTGCTTGTCCTTCCAGACACGGCGACGCTTGCGGTGCCGGTGCTTCCGCTTCTCGTCGACTGCTTCGACTGGTGAGTGTCTCGGGATCGCCATGTGCGAATAGGCCCCTATGGGGCCTCCCGTATTAGTTCGGCCTCCCGGCGCCCCCGCTTGAGACGCCGAGAGGCCGCTGGACGTTAGGCCTACGAGCGACGCGCAAGAATGGCTACGTGGAATACCTCGTCATCGCCTTCTTCTTCGGCCTCGCCACCGGCATCATCGGCCGCGCCAAGGGCAGCTCGTTCTTCATCTGGTTCGTGATCGGGATGGTGATTCCGCCCCTCGGCCTGATCGCCGTGATCCTCTACCGCGTCGACAAAGACGAACCCGAACGCCAGTGCCCCAACTGCCACAAGCCCCTCAAGCTCTACGTCCAGGTCTGCCCCCGCTGCGGCACCGACCTCTACCTGCCCGACCCGGCGGCGGTCCGTCACCCGGGCGTCCGCTGAGCCGAACGGCTCAGCGCGCTACCGCAGCCAGGTCCTGACGATCGCGTTGGCGAAGCCGGCGCCGTAGCGGAAGGCAGCGGGCTTCTTCGAGTGGCCGTGGAGGCGCTGTTCGACGGTGATCGGGACCTCTTTGGCGGGGATGTTGCGCTTGATCGCCTCGATCATGAACTCGGAGGTATGGAACTGCTCCTGGCGCAGGACGAGCTGCGGGAGGACGGCGGTGCGGACGGCGCGGTAGCCGTTGGAGCAGTCGCTGACGTGGGTGCGGGTGATGAAGGAGACGAGGCGGTTGAAGAAGACGATCCCGAGTTCGCGGGCGAAGTGGTTGCGGTCGGCGTGGCCGAGGACGCGGGAGCCGTGGGCGACGTCGACCTCGCCGTCGAGGATCGGCTGCACCAGCCGCTCCATCTGATCGGGGCGGTGCTGGCCGTCGGCGTCGAGGGTGACGACGATCTCGGCCCCCGATTCGACCATCAGCCGGTAGCCGGTTCGCAGCGCCGCGCCGCCGCCGCGGTTGGTGACGTGGCGGGCGACGAGGGCGCCGTGCTCGGCGGCAACGTCGCCGGTGCCGTCGCGGGAGCCGTCGTCGACGACCAGGACCTCGGTGCGGATGCCGCAGACCGCGGGCGGGATCTGGTCGAGGACGGTGGCGATGTTGTCGGCCTCGTTGTAGGCGGGGATCAGGATCGCGATCCTGTCCTTGAAGCGGTCCGGCAAGCCGGCCTGGCGGAACTCCTCCCAGGCCAGGCCCTCGAGCGCGGCGGCGAGCTGCCGGGCGTTGCGGGCCGACTGCGAGAGCGCCCGCAGGGTGAGCGCGAAGAGGATGAAGATCGCGAAGACGGCGAGGCCGAGGATGCGGCCGCCGTTGCCCTTCTCGAACGAGAAGGCGGAGAGCAGCCCGTTGACGATTTCGGTGCCGGCGACGATCAGCAGCCCGAGCCCGGCGAGGATCAGGATCAGGACGTCGGCGTTGCGCAGGGTGCGACGGCGGGCGACCGCGTAGGCGACCATCCCGAGTGCGAGCAGCACGCCGACCGCGCGCAGCGCGGTCAGTTCGGCGGGGAAGATGCCTGCGGTTGGGGCGACCATTGGCGACCGGAGGATATGGCCGCGAGGGCGGATGAGAGGGCGAGGCCGGCAAGCGGAAAGACGAGCGTCATCAGCACCTCGTTGCGGCGCGGGGCGGCGAGGGAGATCGCGCCGACCAAGGTGACGAGGGCGATCTGGGTCGCCAGGACGACGAGCTCCCACCAGCGCCGCCGCAGCGCCAGCAGGACGAAGCCGGCGAGCCCGAGGAGGACGAGGAGGATCTGGACGACGCGGCCGGGCGTGCTGCTCATCGCTTCGCCGACGCCGCTGCCCCACATCCGCCCGACCTTGCGCGCGGTCATCGCCAGGTAGCCGCCCGGGTCTTCGCCGAAGTACTTCGAGAAGTTTTCCTTGCCGAGCTTGCCCAGCGCCTGGTCGCGCGTCAGGCCCGGGTGTTCCTGCTGCACTTCCGCGGCGGCCTTGTCGAAGAGCGGGGTGGGGCTGACTTCGTTCAGCGCTTCGGAGTTCGGCGCCAGGTCGCGGCCTTCGTAGCGCTGGACGAGGAGCGCCTTCACCCGCTGGTATTCGCCGTCGGCGGGCAGGTAGGTGCCGACGTAGAGGGCCTTGCCGCCGCCGGTCGAGATCGGGACGACCCGGTCGAGGACGACGACGTTGCGGATCGTCCAGGGCAGGATCGGGAGGACGAGGGCGACGAGGAGCACGGCGGCGCCGGCGAGGCCGGCGGTCCAGTTGCGGCGGCTGCCGGCCCGCGGCCAAGCGATCCGCATGAAGGCGAGGACGACAAAGGCGGCACCGACGAGCAGGTACTCAGGGCGGAACATCGCGGTGAGGCCGAAGAGCAGACCTGGAACCGCCCAGGCCCAGGAGGATCGGCGGTCGGACGCACAGAGGAAGGCGAGGATCGCCGCCGGCAGGGTCAGCATCGCCGGCGGCTCGCTCATCAGCTCGCCGGTGGTGTGGATGAACGGCGGGTAGATCGCGACCGCGAAGGCGGCGAAGAGCCCGACCCAGCGCCCGAGGTTGCGCCCGCCGAGCCGCCAACCGAGCGCGAAGACGACGAGGATCGTCCCGACCCCCAGCAGCGCCTCGACGATCCGGGCGGTCCCTTCCCGCGCCCCGCCGGTGGCGTAGAAGGACGCGGCGTAGAGGAACGGCGCGCCTGGGGACCAATCGCTGGAGTCGCGGAATTCGGGACCGCCGAAGCTCCCTTCCTCGTAGAGGGCCTTCGAGATCGCGTAGTAGGCGTGCGAGTCGTCGGCCGGGTCGGAGACCGGGTTGACGACCACGTAGGCGCGGACGACGAGCCCGACGGCGGCGATCAGCGCAAGCGCGATCAGGGTGCGCTTGCCGTAGCGCTGGGGGAGCGAGTGGATCCAGGTGGTGAGGGCGGTCACGGCGGGGTGAGGCTATCCGGGGGGTGGGCGGTGGGGAGCGCATCCGATCGCCGCCCC
>JBQCHW010000004.1:0-3648 GCA_051954315.1 Solirubrobacterales bacterium | reverse complement strand
ATCTCGGCGATCACGGCCTCCGCGCTCGGCCGCTCGCCGAACAGCGCGTCCCGCAGCAGCGCTTCGTTGCCGGTCACCTTGTCGGCGGCCCGCTCATAGGTGGCAAGCTCGACGACCCAGCCGAAGATGAGCTCGACGTCCTCCGGCCGCGCGTCGCGGATGGTGACGGCGGGACTCAAGCGGCGTCCGGCGGCTCGACCTCGCGCTTGAGGATCTTCCCGGTCGGCCCCTTCGGCAGGTCGTCGAGGAACCAGACGATCCGCGGGTACTTGTAAGCGGCGATCCGCTCCTTGACGTACCGGCTCACCTCGTCGGGGGCGAGCTCCTCGCCCTCGTGGAGGACGACGGCGGCGCCGATCTCCTCTCCCCACTCGTCGTGGGGGACGCCGACCACCGCCGCTTCGCGGATCTTCGGGTGCTCGTAGAGGACCTCCTCGACCTCGCGCGGGTAGACGTTGTAGCCGCCGCGGATGATCAGGTCCTTCTTGCGGTCGACGATGTAGAAGTAGCCCTCCTCGTCGATCCGCGCCATGTCGCCGCTGTGGAACCAGCCGCCGCGCATCGCCTCCTCGGTCGCCTCGGCCCGCTGCCAGTAGCCCTTCATCACGTTGTGGCCGCGGATCACGATCTCGCCGACCTCGCCCCGCGGCACCTCGGCGTCGTTCTCGTCGACGACCTTCATCTCGACTTCTTCGAGCGGGGTGCCGATCGAGCCGGCCTTGCGCGGTTTGCCGGGGTGGTTGGTGCAGGCGACAGGGGAGGTCTCCGAGAGGCCGTAGCCCTCCAGAACTTCGCAGTCGAAGGCCTCCTCGAAGCCGCGCAGCACCTCGACCGGCATCGAGGCGCCGCCGGTGATGCAGATCCGCAGGTTCGAGGTGTCGTACTCCTCGCGGCCGGGGTGGTGCAGCAGCGCCCCGTACATCGTCGGCACCCCGTAGAAGTGGGTGACGCCGTCGCGCTGCATGATCTCCAGCGCCTCGCCGGGGTCGAATTTCGGCAGCAGGGTGAGGGTGGCGCCGACCCGCAGCGAGGCGTTCATGCTCACGGTCTGGCCGAAGGAGTGGAAGAGGGGGAGGGCGCCGAGGATGACGTCGCCGGCTTTGGTTTCGGAGGTGGTGCGGGAGGAGATGTCGGCGTTGCGCGAGAGGTTGAAGTGGGTCAGCTCCGCACCCTTCGGCTTGCCGGTGGTGCCGGAGGTGTAGAGGATCACCGCGGTGTCCTCTTCGCCAGTATCGGCGAGATCCGTGTGCGGCTCCTGCCCGCCGAGCAGCTCGGCAAAGGCCTGCGGCTCGACCTCGATCAGCTCCGCGCCGGCATCCTCGGCACCACCGCGCGCTTCCTCGGCGAAGCCATGCCAGGCGAGCAAGAGCTTGGCGCCCGAGTCTTCGAGGTAGAAGGCGATCTCGCGCCGCTTCAGCAGCACGTTCATCGGCACGACGACACCGCCGGCGCGCAGGACCCCGTAGTAGGAGATCGGGAACTCGAGCACGTTCGGCAGCATCACCCCGACCCGGTCGCCCTGCTGCAGTCCTTTCTCGCGCAGAAGCGCCGCCAGCCGCGCGCTGCGCTCGTCGAGCTCGGCGTAGGTCAGCTCCAGCGGGCCGAGGCGAACGGCGACCGCCTCCGGCGCCCGGGCGGCGCTGTCGGTGACGATCGAAGCGAGATTCAGGCCCATCGTTCCTCCCCGGTCAGAAGTTGTCCCGCCAGCCAGTCTAAGCGCCGGTCTCCTAGCCGGAGCCCAGGCTCGGCTAGGCTCGCGCGAATGGAGGATCTGGGCGTCGCGATCTCATACCTCGTGCTGAAGAAGGGGACCCCCGTCTACTCGCGCGAGGGCGAGCAGGTCGGGCGCGTGACCCGCGTCCTCGGCGATCGCCCGACCCACATCTTCGACGGGATCATCTTCGACACCAGCGCCGGCCCCGGCGGCCATCGTTTCGTCGATGCGCCGGAGGTCGACTCGATTCACGAGCGGGGCGTGGTCCTCGCCATCGGCGCCGCCGAGGTCGAGGCGCTGCCGAAGCGGCGTCGCTGAGCATCGCCGCGCGGTCCAGCGAAATCGCCTAGGATGCCGCCATGCGCAAAGGTCTCCTGAGTATTGCTGTGCTCCTGATGACTGCCTTCGTAGCTGCCGGTTGCGGCAGCGATTCGTCATCGACTAGCGGCTCTTCAGAGGCGAGCGCAAACTTCCACATTCCCGTCCCGGGCGGCGAAAACGGGATTCGTGAAGAAAAAAAGATGAAGGTCGGTAAGAACGGGCTGGTGGGGTCGGAGATCAAACCGACGTTCCCGAAGGGGCCGGCGCCCGAATTCACCGCCCTGATCGATCAAATCGAAGGCATCGGGCAGATGCACTACGAAGGCGACCCGATCACGATCCAGTACGTCGGCTACGACTACGACACCCACAAGAAGTTCGCTTCCTCTTGGGACGAAGGCAAGCCCTTCACCTTCACCCTCGGCAAAGGCGAAGTGATTCCCGGTTGGGAAGAAGGGCTGCTGGAACTGGAGGGCGGCGACCGGCGCGAGCTCGTGATCCCGCCGAGTGAAACCAGCGGACCCTTCCCGAAGGGGAGCCCGAAGGATCATGCCGCGATCTTCGTGGTCGACGCGATCCCGGCTCAGAACGCTGGCAAGCCCTCGAAGGAAACCAAGCAGAAGACGGTCACGTCGAACAAGAAGAAGACGAAGCCGAAGGTCACGGTGCCGAGCGGGCCGCCGCCGAAGAAGCTGGAAATCAAGGATCTTGAAAAGGGGTCCGGCCCGGCGGCGAAACCTGGCGACGAAGTCTCCGTCCAGTACGTCGGGGTCAATTACAAGACCGGCAAGGAGTTCGACGCTTCCTGGGACCGCGGCGAACCGTTCACCTTCAAACTCGGCGAAGGCGCCGTGATCGAAGGCTGGGAAAAAGGGATCGTCGGGATGAAGCCCGGCGGTCGGCGAGAGCTGATCATCCCGCCCGAACTGGGCTACGGCTACCAGCGCAGCGGAAGCATCCCGCCGGGCTCGACGCTGATCTTCGTCGTTGACCTAATCTCGGTCGGATAGTCCGACCCCCGCTACCGGAACGACTGACCGCGCAGGCCCTCGCCGGCGCGCCGCTGCGCTCCGCCGAGAAGGTAGCCGAGCGGCTACTGGCGGTGCAGGCACAGGACCCGCGAGGGGCGCGGCTGGCGGTGCGGGCTCGCACCGAGGGTGTCTCGGCCGCCGACGTCGACCGGGCGCTGAGCGAGGACCGCTCGCTGCTGATCACCTGGCTCAACCGCGGCACCCTCCACCTCGTCTCCAGCGAGGATTACCCGTGGCTCCATGCGCTGACCACGCCGCCGCTCCTGACCTCGAACTCGCGGCGGCTGCGGCAGGAGGGGGTGGACGAGCGCGCGGCGGAGAAGGGGGCGACCGTGATCGAAAAGGCGCTGGTCGAGGAGGGACCGCTGACGCGCCCGCAGTTGCGCGAGCGCCTCGACGCGGCCGGGGTGCCGACGGCCGGGCAGGCGCTGGTCCACCTCCTCTTCCTGGCGACGCTGCGCGGTTTCGCGGTCCGCGGCCCGATGGTCGGCAAGGAGCACGCCTACGTCCTCGTCCGCGATTGGCTCGGCGAGCAGAAGCCGATCGATCGCGAGCAGGCGCTGGGCGAGCTGGCGCGGCGCT
>JBQCHW010000003.1:0-2860 GCA_051954315.1 Solirubrobacterales bacterium | reverse complement strand
ACCGCAGATCGGGCACTCGGGATCCCGGCGGACCTTGAGCTCTGTGAAGTGGGTGCCGAGCGAGTCGTAGAGCAGCAGGCGGCCGATCAGCGGCTCGCCGATCCCGATCACCAGCTTGATCACCTCGTTCGCCTGCAGCAGTCCCATCACACCCGCCATCACGCCAAGCACGCCGGCTGCGCCGCAGCTCGGAGCCAGCTCGGCCGGCGGCGGGGTCGGGTAGAGGCAGCGGTAGCAGGGCCCCTCGTAAGGGACGAAGGTCGAGATCTGCCCATCGAAGCCGAGGATCGAGGCGGAGACGACCGGCTTGCGGGTCCGCACCGAGGCGTCGTTCAGCAGGTAGCGGGTGGGGAAGTTGTCGGCGCCGTCGACGACGATGTCGTAGTCGGAGATGACGTCGATGATGTTGGAGGCGTCGAGGCGGCCGTTGTGCTCGACGACCTTGACGTCGGGGTTGAGGCCTTCGATGAAGACGCGGGCCGAGGCGGTCTTCGCCATCCCGATCCGTTCGGTGTTGTGGATCACCTGGCGCTGCAGGTTGGAGGCGTCGACGACGTCGTCGTCGACGAGGCCGATCGTGCCGACGCCGGCCGCGGCGAGGTAGAGCGCGGTCGGGGCGCCGAGGCCGCCGGCGCCGAGCAGCAGGACCTTCGCGTTCAGCAGCTTGATCTGGCCGTCGACCCCGACCTCGGGCAGCAGCGTGTGGCGCGAGTAGCGCTCGCGCTGCTCGGGGGTCATCCCCGAGGGCGAGACGACCGGCAGCCCCTGCTCCTGCCACTGCATGATCCCGCCGCTCATCGAGGCGACGTTTTCGTAGCCGAGCTGCTGCAGCTGGGCGGCGGCGATCGCCGAGCGGTTGCCGGAGCGGCAGTAGAGGATCGTGCGGGCCGACTTGTCGGGCGCCGCGGTGGCGATTTCCTCGGCGAGCAGGCCGGGCGGCACCAGCTTGCCGTTTTCGAGGTGGGCCTCCTGGTACTCGTGGGGCTCGCGGGTGTCGATCAGGACGACGTCGCCGCCGTTGATCTCCTCCGCCGCCTCGAAGGGTTCGATCTCCTCGATCGTCTGTGCGCGCTGGGTGTCGATGGCCATTTGAAGTAAATCCCCTGAAATCGGATCAGCTTTAACTTCAAAAAGTATAGCGCTGTCGTCGAATCAGCCTGAGGAAATACGAAAGCGGCCCCGGGAATGGCTCCCAAGGCCGCTTTGCGCCTGGACGAGAGAAGGTGCTCTAGAGGGTGGGCCGCATCTGGCGGAGGCGGCGGACCCGCTCCTCGATCGGGGGGTGGGTCGAGAAGAGGCCGGCGATCCCCCCGCCCTTGAAGGGCTTGACGATGTAGAGGGGCTCGGCCGCCTGGTTGACCTGCATCGGGATCGCTTCCGCGCCCTGCTCGAGCCGCAGCAGCGCGCTCGCCAGGGACTCCGGGTTGCCGCAGATTTCGGCGCCGCCGGCGTCGGCCGCGTACTCGCGCTGGCGCGAGATCGAGAGCTGGATGATGCTCGCCGCGATCGGGGCGAGGATGACCATGCCGAGCGCGGCGACGATGCCGAGCGGGCCGTTGTCCTCGTCGCCGCCGAACCACATCAACATGTAGGCGAGGTAGGTGATCGCGGCGCCGATCGCCGAGGCGACCGACTGGATCAGGATGTCGCGGTGCTGGACGTGCGCAAGCTCGTGCGCGAGGACGCCGCGCAGCTCGTCCTCGGAGAGCAGTTTGGTGATCCCGCGGGTCACCGCCACCGCCGAGTGCTTGGGGTTGCGGCCGGTGGCGAAGGCGTTCGGCTGATCCTGGGGGATCATGTAGAGGCGCGGCATCGGCAGCCCGGCACGGGTCGTCAGTTCCCGCACGATCTGGTAGAGCCGCGGCGCTTCGGACTCCTCGATCGGCTTGGCGCGGCTCATCGCCAGGGCCATTTTGTCGCTGAAGAAGTAGGAGAAGAAGTTGATCGCGAGGGCCATGAAGAGGAAGATCGTCGCGGTCCCGACGCCGCCGATCGCGTAGCCGATCGCGACGAGCAGACCGCCCAGCGCGGCCATCAGGATCGTGGTGCGGAGGGTGGCGCTCCAGGTGGATTGCTTGGTGGTGGTCATCGCGTAGCTCGCTCCTAGGTCGGGTGGTGGTCCAAGTATGCGGCGAAACCGCAAAATCGCCTATAGGGGCCACCCCCCGTCCGGGCCGGGAAGAACCCCCAGAACCACGACGCCGAACTGCATCAAATTTCATGCCTGCCAGCCCGGAAATTTGATGCAGTTCGGTTGGTCGTAGGCTGAACCGATGACGCTCGTCTTGATCGGGCTCGCGCTGGTGGTGGTGGCGCTGGCGGTTGCGCTGGTGCGGGAGCGGCGGCGGCTGCGGCCGCTGGAGGACTTGGTCGAGGCGATGGAGAAGGTCGACCTCTCGCGGCCGCGGCCCCTCCTCCCCGCCTCGATCGACGGGGTCGGCGAGACCGAGGAGGTGGCGCGGATCGAGCTCGCCTTCCTGCGGATGATGCGGCGGCTGGAAGCCGAGCGGCGGCGGGCCGGCTCAGCGGCCCTGCACGCCCAGGAGGAGGAGCGGGCGCGGGTCGCCCGCGACCTCCACGACGAGGTCAACCAGTCGCTGACCGGCCTGCTGCTGCGGCTGGAGGCGGCGCGCGAGGCGGCGCCGCCGGAGCTGGAAGGCGAACTGGCGGAGACGAAAGCGCTGGCCAACCAGGCGATGGGCGAGCTGCTCTCGCTGGCGCGGCAGCTGCGGCCGACCGCGCTCGACGACCTCGGCCTGGTGGCGGCGATCGAAGGCCAGGTCGAGCAGCTGCGCCGCGGCGAGATCGAGGCGAGCCTGCAGGCTGACGGTGACTTCTCCGACCTCGGCGATGACGCGCA
>JBQCHW010000002.1:0-6727 GCA_051954315.1 Solirubrobacterales bacterium | reverse complement strand
GCGAGTAGCGGCACGAAGTCGACCTCGACGCCGGCCAGGTGCATCCGGCCGAGGGCCGCGACCAGCGCCTCGGGCTCGGGGCGCTCGCGCCCCAGGGTGGCGGCGAACGCCTCCTCGCCGGCGAGGGCTTCGCGGCCAAAGGCGCTGAGCACCGGGTCGGTGCCGAGCTCCAGGAAGCGGGTGGCACCGTTCGCGGCGAGCGTCTGCAGGCCGGCGGCGAAGCGGACGGGCTCGCGGGCGTGGGCGGCCCAGTAGGCGGGCGAGGTCGCCTCCTCCGCGCCGAGGAGCTCGCCGCTGCGGTTGGAGACGATCGGGAGCTGGGGCGGCCGCAGGTCGAGGCCGGCGACCAGCGCCTCGAACTCCGCCAGCATCGGCTCGATTCGGTGGGAGTGAAAGGCGTGGCTGACCCGCAGCCGGCGGGTCTTCCTGCCCTCGCGCTCCTGCGCTGCTTCCCACTCGGTAATGGCATCGGCGTCGCCGGAGACGACGACGGCGCCGGGGCCGTTGACGGCGGCGATGCCGAGCCTGCCCTCGAAGCCGGCGAGGCTCGCCAGCGCCTGCTCCTCGTCGCCGCGCAGCGAGGCCATCGCCCCGCCCTCGTCGAGGCCGGCCATGAGGCGAGCGCGGGCGCCGATCAAGGTGGCGGCGTCACCTAAGGAAAGGGCGCCGGCGACGTGGGCGGCGCCGATCTCCCCGACCGAGTGGCCGAGCAGGTAGTCGGGGCGCAGGCCGAAGGAGGCGACCAGCTCGAATAGCGAGACCTGGAGGGCGAAGAGCGCGGGCTGGGTGAGGTCGGTGCGGTCGAGGCTCGTCGCCCGCTCGGAGCCCGGGGCGGCGAAGATCGCCTCCCTGACCGTCGCGCCGAGCTCGGCCCCGAATGCCTCGCTGACGCGATCGAAGGCCTCGGCGTAGGCGGGGAAGGTCGCGTAGAGCTCGGCGCCCATGCGCGGGCGCTGCGATCCCTGGCCGGGGAAGAGGAAGGCGAGCTTGCCCTGGGAGGAGGCGCGGGCGCGCTGCAACAAGGGGTGATCGACGCCACGAGAGAGGGCGACCAGCCCCTCCCCCAGCTCCTGCGCGTCGCCCCCGACTACCAGGGCTCGGTGCTCGAGCTGCGCTCGGTGCTCCAGCAAGGTGTGGGCGAGGTCGGGGAGGTGGAGGTCGGGGTTCGCCTCCAGGTGGGTGGCGAGGCGCTCGCCCTGGGAGGCGAGGGCCTCGGGGGCCTTGGCCGAGAGCACCAGCGGTACCGCCGGCAGGCCGGGTCGCTCCTCGTCTTCCTCCTCCGTCGCGATCGGCGCCGGTGCCTCCTCGAGGATCAGGTGGGCGTTGGTGCCGGAGATCCCGAAGGAGGAGATGCCGGCTCGGCGGGGTCGCTCTCCCCGCTGCCAAGGCCTGGGCTCGGTGAGCAGCTCGATCTCGCCCGCGGACCAGTCGACGTGGGGAGTCGGCTCGGCGGCGTGGAGGGTGCGCGGCAGCTCTTCTTCCTGCAGCGCCAGCGCCATCTTGATCAGGCCGCCCACCCCGGCGGCCGCCTGGGCGTGGCCGATGTTCGACTTCAGCGAGCCGAGGGAAAGCGGCCCGCGCTCGCCGCGCTTGGCGCCGTAAGTGGCGAGGACCGCCCCGGCCTCGATCGGATCTCCAAGCGAGGTGCCGGTGCCGTGGGCCTCGACGGCGTCGACGTCCCCGGGCTCCAGCCCGCTGTTGGCGAGCGCCTGGCGGATCACCCGCTCCTGCGACGGACCGTTGGGGGCGGTGAGCCCGTTCGATGCCCCGTCCTGGTTGGTGGCCGAGCCGCGGATCAGGGCCAGCGGCCGGTGGCCTTTGGCTTCGGCGTCGGAGAGGCGCTCCAAGACCAGCAGGCCGGCTCCCTCGCTGAAGCCCGAGCCGTCGGCATCGGCCGAGAACGACTTCGAGCGCCCGTCTTTTGCCAGCCCCCGCTGGCGAGAGAACTCGACGAAGACCCCCGGCGTCGCCATCACCGTGACGCCGCCGGCCAGCGCCAGGTCGCACTCGCCGCCGCGCAGAGAGGCGGCAGCGAGGTGGGTCGCCACCAGGGAGGAGGAGCAGGCGGTGTCGACGCTGACGGCCGGGCCCTCAAGGCCGAGGGTGTAGGCGACCCGGCCGGAGAGGACGCTGCCGGAGACGCCCGTCGTCAGGTAACCGCCGAGGTCCGTCTTCCCCGCCGCTTCGCTGACCCCGGCGAGGTAGTCGGCGCCCATCGCCCCGGCGAAGACCCCGGCGCTCTCCCCCGCCACCGAGCCGGGGTCGATGCCCGCCCGCTCCAGCGCCTCCCAGGCGCATTCGAGCAGCAGCCGCTGCTGCGGGTCCATCGCCAGCGCCTCCCGCGGAGAGATCCCGAAGAACGACGCATCGAACTCCGCCGCGTCGGGGAGGAAGCCGCCTTCCAGGCAGTAGGTCTTGCCGAGGCGGTCGGGGTCCGGGTCGAAGAGCGAGGCCGGGTCCCAGCCGCGGTCGCTCGGGAAGGGTCCGATCGCGTCGCCGCCGCGGGCGAGCAGGTCCCAGAGCCCCTCGGGGGAGGAGGCGCCGCCGGGGAAGCGGCAGGCCATGCCGACGATCGCGATCGGCTCGTTGCGCTTCGCCAGCAGCTCCGCGTTTTGGCGGCGCAGCCGCTCGGTCTCTTTCAGCGAAGTCCGCAGGGCCGCGGCGATTTCAGCCTGGGAGACCGTCACGAACGTCCCTCCGCCCCGGAGGCCTCGAGCGTCTTGCGGACGAGGCTGTCGAGGTCCATCTCGTCGATCTGCCCCTCCTCGGCTTCGCTCGCCGAGGCCTCTCCCCCGAGGGCGAGCAGCATCTCCAGCAGGCCCGACTCGCGCAGCCGGCCCAGCGGGATCGCGGCGATGCGCTGGCGCATCCGCTCCTCCTGGTCGTTCGCGGCCCGGGCCTCCCCGGGCTGCATCCGCCCGGCCAGCTCGGCCCCCAGCGCCGCCGGGCTCGGGTAGTCGAAGATCAGCGTCGCCTCCAGCCGCTCGCCGAGCGCCGCCGAGAGGCGGTTGCGCAGCTCGACCGCGCCGAGGGAGTCGAAGCCGAGGTCCTTGAACGAGGCGGAGGCGTCGATCGCCGCCGCGCTCCCGTGGCCGAGGATCGCCGCCGCGTGCTCGGCGACCAGGCCGCGCACCATGGCCTCGCGCTCGGCGGCGGGGGCGGCGGCGAGCCGCTCGGCGAAGGCGCCACCGCGGGCGGGTCGGCGGCGACCGGCGGGGACGAGCCCCGCGAGCAGCGGCGAGGCGGTGCCGGCGGCAAGCGAGCGGCGCACGGCGGCGCGGTCGATCGGGCCGGCGGCGACGAGCGCCTCGGGGAGGGCGCGGGCGCGGTCGAGCAACTCGAGGCCCTGCTCGGTCGGCATCGGGACGAGCCCCCCGCGCCGCAGCCGGGCCCGATCTGCCTCGGCGAGACCGGCGGTCAGCTCGCTCTCCTGCGCCCAGTGGCCCCAGGCGATCGAGGTGGCGGGGCTGCCTTCGGCCCGGCGCCCCTGCGCGAGCGCGTCGCAGAAGGCATTGGCGGCGGCGTAAGCGGCCAGGCCGGAGTTGCCGGTCATGCCGGCGAGAGAGGAATAGAGGACGAAGTCGGTCAGCTCCGCCTCCTCGCAGAGCTCGTGCAGGGCGAAGGCGCCCCCTGCCTTGGCGGCGAAAGCGGTCTCCAGGCTCTCCGGGCCCTGCGCCTCCAGCAGGGCGTCCCGCAGTCCGGCGGCGCAATGGACGACGGCCCCGAGCGGATGGTCGTCGGAGAGCGTCACCAGCGCCGCGGCAAGCTGGTCGCGGTCGGCGACGTCGCAGGCGCGGACCTCGACGCTCGCCCCCAGCTCCTCCAGCTCCGCGCGCAGCTCGGAGGCCCCGGGCGCCTTCTCGCCGCGGCGGGAGAGCAGCAGCAGGTGGCGGGCGCCGTGCGCGGAGACCAAGTGGCGGGCGACGGCGGCGCCGAGGGTGCCGGTGGCGCCGGTGACGAGGACCGTCTTCTCGGGGTCGAGCGGGGGCGGTTGCTCTTCGGGCTCAGGCGCGGGAGCGAGGCGCGGCACCAGCGCGGCGCCCTCGCGGAGGGCCAGCTGGGGCTCGCCGGTTTGGGCGAGGGCGTCGGCCAGGGCGGCCTCGGATGCCTCGGTGCCGTCCGTGTCGACGAGGCAGAAGCGGCCGGGGTGCTCGGAGATCGCCACGCGGATCAGGCCCCAGACGGCGGCCTGAGCGGGGTCAGGCGTCTCCCCCTCGCCGGCGGCAACCGCGCCCTGGGTGAGGAAACACAGGCGCTCGGGGGTCTCGTCGTCGTCGGCCTCGCCGGCGAGATGGGCCTGGGCGGCGGCGAGGGCGCGCTCGCAGAGCTCGCGGGCGGCGGCGGGAGAGGAGAGCGAGCGATCGGGCTGGCAGCGGAAGACGGTGCTTGGCTCCGCCGGCTGCTCCACCTGCTCCAGCTCGCGGTCCCGCCAGGCAAGCAGGAAGAGCGAGTCGCCTGCGTCAGGAGCGGCGGCGCGCAGGCGCTCGGGGTCCGCCTCGCGCGTCGCCAGCGATTCGATCGCGATCACCGGCTGCCCCTCGCCGTCAGCGGCGAGCAGGGAGAGCGAACGCCCCCGCACCGTCAGCCGCACCAGCAGCGAGTCGGCGCCGCGCCGGTGAAGGGCGACCCCGGAGAAGGAGAACGGCACCGGCCGGCCCTCCTTATATGGAGCGGCGAGGAAGAGCGGCTGCAGGGCCGCGTCGAAGAGCGCCGGGTGCAGGCCGAAGCTCTCCGCCCCGTCGGCCTGCTCGGGGTCGAGGGAGACCTCGGCGTAGATCTCCTCGTCGAGGACCCAGGCGGAATCCAGGCCCTGGAAGGCGGGGCCGTAGTCGAAGCCGCGCTCGGCGAGCAGCGGATAGAGGTCGGCGGTCTCGAGCGGCTCGGACCCGGCGGGCGGCCACTGGCCTCCGAAAGCCGGCGTAGAGGTGGCGCTCTTCTCGGCGAGCCAACCGCCGGCGTGACGGGCAAAGGGCTCCTCCCCACCCCGAGCGCGGGAGTGAACCTCAACCTCGCGGCGGCCCTCCTCGTCGGGCTCGCCGACCCGCACCTGCAGCTCCAGCCCCTCGTCCTCCGCCACGAGCATCGGCGCCTCGATCGTCAGCTCCTCCAGGGTCTCAGCGCCGAGCTCGGCGCCCGCCGTCAGGCAGAGCTCGACGATCGCCACCCCGGGCACGAGGACGCTGCCGAGCAGGGCGTGGTCCGCCAGCCAAGGCTGCCGGGCCAGCGAGAGGTGGCCGGTGAAGAGATGGCCGCCGCCGGCGAGCTCGACCGAGCCGGCAAGGAGGGGATGGCCGGCCGCGCGCATCCCCAGGGCCGCTGGGTCGCCGCCGCCGCTGGCCTGCAGCCAGTAGCGCTGACGCTGGAAGGGGTAGGTGGGCGCTTCGACTGTTTTGGGGCGGGCCGGGGCAAGCAGCGGAGCGAAGTCGACCTCGACCCCGGCCAGGTGCGCCTCGCCCAGCGCCTCGGCGAGGCGGCGCGGCCCACCCTGGTCGCGGCGCAGGGTGTGGAGGACGGCGACCTCGCGACCGCTCTGGGCGCCGAGTTCCGAGAGGGCCATGGTCAGGACCGGGTGGGGGCTGACCTCGATCAGGGCGCTGCCGCCGCGCTCAATCAGGGCCGCGGCGGCGTCGGCGAAGCGAACCGGCTCGCGCAGGGAGCGGTACCAGTACTCGGCGTCGAGCTCGGCGCCCTCGATCGCCGCCCCGCTCAGCGAGGAGAAGAGCTCGACCGCCGCCGGGCCGGGGGCGACCGGGGCCAGATCGGAGCGGATCCTCGCCTCGATCGCCTCCACCTGGGGTGAGTGCGAGGCGTAGTCGACCGGGATCCGGCGCGCCCGGACCCCGCGCTCCTCGCAGAGCGCCAGCAGATCCTCGAGCGCCGCGGTGGTGCCGCTGACGACAGTGGCAGCGGCGCCGTTGTGGGCGGCGAAAGAGAGGTCGGAGCCGAAGCCGGAGATCAGCTCCTCGGCCTCGGCGCGAGCGAGGGCCAGGGCGACCATGCCTCCCGCCCCGGCGATCTCTGCGATCGCCGCCGCCCGCAGGGCGCTGACCCTGGCCCCGTCCTCGAGCGAAAGCGCCCCCGCCACCACCGCGGCGGCGATCTCTCCCTGCGAGTGGCCGAGGACGGCGTCGGGGCTGACGCCGTGGGAGCGCCACACCTCCGCCAGCGAGACCATCACCGCGAAGAGGGCCGGCTGCAGGACCTCAACCTGGGAGAGCCAGTCGTCGCGCTCGGAGCGCAGGGTCTCGGCGAGTGGGAAGTCAACGAAGGGCTCGAGCGCTTCCTCGCAGCGGGCGATCGACGCCGCGAAGGGCTCGGAGCTCGCCAGCAGATCCCGGCCCATCTCAGGCCACCGACTGCCCTGGCCGGGGAAGAGGAAGGCGACCTTGCCCTGCGAGGCGGCGCGGCCACGCTGAAGCGCGGGGTGCTCGGCGCCGCGGGCGAGCGCGGTCAGCCCCTCCCCCAGGTCCTCCACGTCGGCGCCGACCACCAGCGCCCGGTGCTCGAGCTGAGCCCGGTGGGCGATCAGGGTGTGGGCGAGGTCGGGGAGGTGGAGGCCGGGGTTTGCCTCCAGGTGGGCGGCGAGGCGCTCGCCCTGGGAGGCGAGGGCCTCGGGGGCCTTGGCCGAGAGCAGCAGCGGGACAGCCGGCAGGCCCGGGCGCTCCTCTTCCTCGGCCGTCGCGATCGGCGCCGGTGCCTCCTCGAGGATCAGGTGGGCGTTGGTGCC
>JBQCHW010000001.1:0-3659 GCA_051954315.1 Solirubrobacterales bacterium | reverse complement strand
CTTCTCGCGCGGCTCCGGCTACCTCCTCTACCGGCTCGTCGACGACAGCTTCGACTACTGCTTCCCGATGCTGCGCAAGATCGGCAACAAGCTCGACGCGCTCGAGGACGACATCTTCGAAGAGCGGGCCGAGGAGGTCGTCCGCGACATCTCCAACGTCAAGCAGGAGATCATCAACTTCCGCAAGGTGATCCGGCCGCAGCGGCCGGTCCTGCGCGACCTCGAGAAGGTCAAGCAGCGCTACCTCGCCTCCGACCTCGACCTCGAGATCTACTTCGATGACGTGGTCGACGCCCACGAGCGGATCTGGGACATGCTCGAGAACTACAAGGAGGTCGCCGAAGCGCTCGAGGAGACCAACGAGTCGCTGATCTCCCACCGCCTCAACGACATCCTCCGCGTGCTGACCGCGATCAGCGTCGTGATCCTGCCGCTGACCCTGATCGCCAGCGTGATGGGGATGAACACCTGGGTGCCGAGCGAACACCACGAGGCCGGCTTCATCGCCGTGCTGGTGGTGATGGCGATCGTCCTGATCGGGATGGTCGCCTACTTCCGCCGCCGCAAGTGGCTCTGAGGCGTCGCCGGCTTCCATAGGATGGAGTGCCCGTGGCAAATTTCCGCATCTGGGCGCCGTGGCGCCTCGCTTACGTGAAGGACGCGTCCAAGGACATCGAGGAGGAGTGCATCTTCTGCGCCAAGCCGGCGGCGGGAGATGACGAGGCGAACCTGATCGTCCACCGCGGCGAGCGCTGCTTCGTGATCCTCAACCTCTTCCCGTATACGAACGGGCACCTGATGGTGGCGCCCTACGACCACGTCGGCCGGCTGCAGGAGATCCCCGGCGAGACCCTGGTCGAGATGTTGGCGCTGGCGCAAAAGGCGATGGACCGGCTGGAGTCGGTCTACCAGCCGCACGGGTTCAACGTCGGCTTCAACCAGGGCCGGGTCGCCGGCGCCGGGGTCGAGCACCACATCCACATGCACGTCGTCCCTCGCTGGGCCGGCGACAACAACTTCATGCCGGTGATCGCCGATACCAAAGTGATGCCGCAGTCGATCGAGCAGAGCTACGAGGCTCTGAAAGGAGCGTTTTGAACGACCAGTCCCCCCTCGCCCCTCCTGGAATCTTCAAGGCTTACGACATCCGCGGCCTGTACGGCGAGGAGATGGACGAGACGACCGCGCGAGCGATCGGGCGCGCCTTCGCCCGGGTGCTGGGACGACTGCGCGGCAAGGAGCCGAGCAAGCTGCGGGTCGGGCTCGGGCGCGACATGCGACTGACGGCGCCGGCGATGGCGAACGCGGTGCGCGAAGGCCTGATCGCCGAGGGCGCCCACGTGATCGACGCGGGCCAGGCCGCGACGGAGATGCTCTACCACCTGGTCGGCTCGCGCGAGCTCGACGGCGGCGCGATGGTCACCGCCTCCCACAACCCCAAGGCCTACACCGGCGTGAAGCTGGTGCGCGAGGGCGCACTACCGCTCTCCGGCGACGCCGGGATCGGCGACGTCAAGGCGGATATCGAAGGCGGCCTTGGCGACGAGCCGGGTGGCGGGAGTTCGGAGGAGGTCGACATCTGGGAGGAGTTCCAGGCCCACGCGCTCTCTTTCATCGATCCCGCCAACGTAAAGCCGATGAAAGTGGTGGTCGACGGCGGCAACGGGATGGGCGGGCCGATGGTCGGCCCGATCCTCGAGAAACTGCCGCTGGAGCTGGAGGAGATGTACTTCGTCCCCAACGGCGAGTTCCCCGACCACGAGCCGAACCCGCTGCTGGAGGAGAACCGGCGGATGATCATCGACCGGGTCAAGGGCTCCGGCGCCGACCTCGGGATCGCCTGGGACGGCGACGCCGACCGCTGCTTCTTCATCGACGGCGAAGGAACGTTCTGCGACGGCGACTTCATCTGCGCCCTGCTGGCGCGCTCGGTTCTGCAGAAGAACCCGGGCGCGACGATCCTCTACGACCCGCGCTCGAGCCGGGCGGTGCCGGACCTGGTCGCCGCCGAGGGCGGCCGCTCCGACCTCTCCCGCGTCGGCCACGCCTTCTTCAAGGCACGGATGCGCGAGGAGGACGCGGCGTTCGGCGGCGAGGTCTCCGGCCATTACTACTTCCGCGACTTCTGGAACGCCGACTCGGGGACGATCCCGGCGCTGCTGGTGCTGGAGCTGCTCTCGCTCGACGGCCGCTCGCTGGCGGAGCCGATGGAGGAGTTTCGCTCCAGGTACTTCATCTCCGGCGAGATCAACTCCGAAGTCGACGACCAGGAGGCGAAGATGGCGGAGATCGCCGAGCGCTTCTCCGACGGGGAGATCACCCACCTCGACGGGATCTCGATCGACTATCCCGACTGGCACTTCAACGTGCGGCCTTCGAACACCGAGCCGCTGCTGCGACTCAACCTCGAGTCGCTGGTCTCCCAGGAGGACATGGAGCGGCGGCGCGACGAGATCCTCGAGCTGATCCGGGCGTGACCGCAACGCCGGAGGAGGCGCTGGAGCAGGCGGCTCTCGCCGGCATCCACTGCTTCCCGATCCCGACCCCGTTCGCGGTCGGGCGGGTCAACTGCTACCTGATCGAGGACGAGCCGCTGACGCTCGTCGATACCGGGCCGAACTCGGGCAAGGCGCTCGACGAGCTGACGGCGCGGCTGGCCGAGCGCGGCCACGGGCTCGACGATCTCGAGCTGATCGTCGTCACCCACCAGCACATCGACCATCTCGGGCTGGTCGAGATCCTGGTCGAGCACTCCGGCGCCGAGGTGGCGGCGCTCGGCGCCGCGGCCGAGCGGCTGGCGGCCTTCGACGAGGATGCCGAGGCGGAGGACAGCTTCGCGGTCGAGGTGATGCTGCGCAACGGCATCCCCGAGGACGTGACCGTGGCGCTGCGCAGCGTCTCCCGCAGCTTCCGCGGCTGGGGCTCGCACGTGACGGTGACGCAGCCGCTGGAAGACGGCGGCACGCTGGCGCTGCGCGATCGGCGCCTCGAAGTCCTCCACCGCCCCGGCCACAGCCCCTCGGACACCGTCTTCTGGGACGAGGAGCGGCAGATCCTGATCGCCGCCGACCACCTGCTGCCGAAGATCTCCTCCAACCCGCTGATCACCCGCCCGCTCGACGGAAGCGACAAGCGCACCCAGGCGCTCGTCACCTACATCGAGTCGCTGCGGAAGACCCGCGAGATGCCCGCCGAGATCGTCCTCCCCGGCCACGGAGAGCCGATCACCGAGCACGCCGACCTGATCGACTCCCGCATGGCCGGCTACGACCGCCGCAAAGAGAAGATCTACAAGCTGATCGTCCAGCAGCCACGTAACGCCTACGAGCTAGCTCAGGCGCTCTGGGGCAACGTCGCCGTGACGCAAGCCTTCCTCACCTTGAGCGAGGTGATCGGCCACGCCGACCTTCTCGTCAACGAAGGGCGCGTGCGGGAAGCTGACGACGGCGCGGTGATCAGGTACGAAGAGGCCTAGTGTCGCTTTAGTTACCTATAGGGAGACAAAAGCGACACGCCCTAGAGCAGGGCGCCGATTGCATGACCGAGAGCGACCGCGGCAAGTCCGAGGACAACGCTGAGGACGATGTTCGTCACCGCGATCCGCCGCCGTCCCGCCTCGTCGATGCGCTGCGTCTCGACAATCCACGTGGAGAAGGTCG